>NZ_JBEPBF010000188.1:0-13860 GCF_040298985.1 Streptomyces sp. NPDC001093
GCGGGGCCGCACGCCCCCCGGTCAGCGGACCGACCTGAGGTCGGTGATCTTCAGGGTATTCAGGTCGGACCGGACGTCGATCCGGCTGACCTCGGCGTGCGGCCCGTCACCCCAGGTGAGCGTGACCCGGCTGGTGGCGTGTCCGGCGCCGGAACCGGTGTAGGTCACCTGCCACTTCACCGGCACGTCCTGCGCGAAGAGAATGCCGTCGGCGTGCTCCTTCTTCTCGAAGGCGGCGACTTTCCTCTGTTCGGCGCCGGAGAGGTAGAAGGCACGCAGCGCCTTGGCGGCGGTGCCGGCGGACCTGTCGTCGGTGGACCAGACGGCGTCGATGTAGGCGCCGTAGAAGTCGGCCACGTGCTGGGTGGCGTTGCGCGGGTCGCCCTGGGCGGAGGACACGGCGGAGGCACGGGTGGTGTGGCTGGCGCCGGCTCCCGCGAGGGCGGGCGTGACGGCGGCGAGGGTGAGGCCGCCGGTGAGGGCGACGGCGGTGATCAGGGTTGTGCGACTACGCGCGGACATAGGTCTCATTCCCCCGGTTTCGTTACGACCGGGCTGATCCCGGCCGTCGACGGCCTTTAAGACCTCATTTCCCTCGCGCCGGTTCCGCTTCCCCTCGGCTTTTTCCCACTTCGGTCCCGGAACATGAGGCCGCCGGACGGTTGTGCCGAATTCCGGTCGCTTCTCCGCGTCCTTTCGGTCATTCCGCCTCGGACGGCCGGCGGGCGTGCGGCCCTTCGACGAGCCGGGCGAGGTTGTCGAGGGCCATGCGGGTGCCCCGTTCGTTGTCCTCGCGGGGGATGTCGTCGGGGATGCCCTCGTGCAGGATCTCCACGTCGGTGCCGCCGTCGGCCGCGGTGAGCGTGGTGGTCATGGTCATCGTCCCCCTTACGGCGTCGTCACCGGTCTCGAACTCGAACACCTCCACCACCAGCGCGCCGGGCACGAGTCTGGCGAAATGGCCGTGGTACGTGTCCGTGTGCCCGCCCGACTTGCCCGTGGCGGACGCGTCGTCGTAGGTCAGGGAGACCCGGAAGTGGCCGCCCTCCCGGGCCTCGAAGGTGTGGACGCGGGCGGTCATGCCGTCCGGGACCCGCCAGGCCGCGATCGCGTCGGCGTCGGTCAGGGCCCGGTAGACGGCGTGCGGGGGCGCCTGCACGCGCCGGGAGGCTCGGGTGGCGTACATGGGCCCACGCTAGCGGGCCGGGGGGCAGCCCGGCTCGCTGTGCGGGAAAAGGGCGGGGCCGGGGTCCGGGAGGTGGGTGCGGACCCCGGCCCCTGGTCTGTCGGGGCCCGGCGGTGGCCGACCGGGCTCGCCGGCCGTCCGGTCAGGGCTTGCGGGCGACCGCGCCGTACATCGCGATGTCCTCGTCGCGGATGTTCTGCTCGCCGGTGCCGTCGGGCCGCCACTTGTGGACCTGGACGATGCCCGGCTCGACCAGCTGAAGGCCCTCGAAGAACTCATGGGCCTCGTCGAGGGTGCGCAGCCGCATCGGCATGTTGCGGGCCGCGTACTCACGGGCGACCCGGCCCACCTCCTCGGGCGCGAACTCGGCCGTGCCGATGGACATCGCCAGATGGCTGCCCGGGGGCAGCGGCTCCAGCAAGCGGCGTACGACACCGACCGCGTCGTCCTCGTCGAGCATGAAGTGGACGATGGCGATGACGGTGAGCGCGACGGGCTTGTCCAGGTCCAGGGTCTCGCGCAGTTCCGGCGCGTCCAGGATGGCCGCCGGATCGCGGAAGTCGGCCTCGATGTAGGAGGTTCGGCCCTCGGGCGCGCTGGCCAGCAGGCCCTGGGAGAGGGTGAGGACGATCGGGTCGTTGTCGACGTAGACCACCCGGGACTCGGGGGCCACGGCCTGGGCGATCTCGTGCAGGTTGGGCGAGGTGGGGATGCCGGTGCCGATGTCCAGGAACTGGCGCATGCCCGCCTCCTCGGCGAGCCAGCGCACGGCGCGGTTCATCCAGTCGCGGTTGGCGCGCATGTGGACCGGGAGCGCGGGCCACTCCCTGGACATGGCGTCACCGGCCTCCTTGTCGGCGGGGTAGTAGTCCTTGCCGCCGAGGATGTAGTCGTAGATGCGGGCGGAGTGGGCGTTCTCGGTGTCGATGCGGTCGGCCGGCCATCCGTTGTCGGGCAACGCCGTGTCTCCCATTCGGGTCGGGGTGGGGGGCTTGCGTACGAGCGGGTTCGTCACAGCTCCTTGCGGATCGCGCCGAGCAGGGCCTCTGTCTTGCGGGCGGGTGCGGCCTGGGCGCCGAGCCGGTCCAGCGCCTCCCGGTACACCACGACGTCGTCCGCCTTGTCGAGGTAGACGGCCCCGACCAGGCCGTTGAGGTACACGATGTCGGGCAGTTCGCGGGCTCTGAACCGGAAGAGGTGGTAGGCGCCCGCCCGCATCGCCGGGTGCGGGCCGTGGGCGAACGGCATGAGCTGCAGGGTCACATGGGGCAGCCGGTTCACCTCGACGAGGTGGTCGATCTGCGCCCGCATCACCTGCGGCCCGCCGACCGGCCAGCGCAGCACCGTCTCGTCCATGACCACCCACACCCGCGGCGGCGCCTCGCGGGCCAGCAGTTCCTGGCGGCGCATGCGTAGCGCGACCCGGCGTTCGGTGGCCTCGGCGGAGGCGTGCGGGTTCTCGGCGCCGAGCAGCGCCCGGGCGTAGTCCTCCGTCTGCAACAGGCCGTGCACGAACTGGTTCTCGTACGCGCGGATCTGCAACGCGGCCTGTTCCAGGCTGAGATACGCGGCGAACCAGTCGGGCATCACATCGCGGTAGGTGTGCCACCAGCCGCGCTTGTTGGCCTCACGCACGGACTTCAGGAAGGTGTCGATCTCGTCCTGGTCGGTGACGCCGTAGACCTGGAGCAGCTTCTCGGCGTCCGCGAGGCGCAGCCGGGCCACCTTGGCGGCCTCCATGCGACGGATGGTGGAGTGGCTGACCCCGATGGCGGCGCCCGCCTCGGCGTAGCTGAGGCCGGCCCGGGTGCGCAGCTCCTCCAGCTGCCGGCCGAGGATCATGCGCAGGACGGAGGGGGCGCCTCCCCAGTCGGTCTCCGTGGTCACGCCCCACACCCCCTCACCAGGTCATTGGGACACTGTCGCGCACGATCGCTCTCCGGGCCCATTCGATCACGTTCCGGCCGAAGCAGCATGCACTTCGCCACTTGCAAATTTCAACTTGCCGGTTGCGAGGCGTCGTTGGCGGATGCCACAGTGGAACCACTGCTCCGGCCGACCCAAGGAGCAGGCGCCACGGCCGGGTTGGGGGAGACCGGGCCACACCACGGCCTCGTGGGAGGCGTGTCGTCTGCTGCGCGCGGTCGGCCGACCCCCACACCCCCCACGCGAGGCCGGACGAAAGGCGCACGGCGATGGCTCCGCCCTCTGTCCCCCAGCCGCTCCACCACCCACCCGAGCACCGGAGCCCCGCCCGACCACCCCTGCCTCCCGGCTCCTTGCGCCTCCCGGCGGTACCCCGCCGGCCCCGGGCCGGGGACCGCCCGGACCCGACTTCCGCTTCCATACAGCACCCGTACCGGTCCCCCACCGACGCGGACCGACCACACCCGGCACCGCACAACGCGAGCCGGTCGGACCGGGTTCCGGACAACCCGAGCCGCTCAGAGCGGGCTCCGGACAGCGCGGACCACCCGGACCCGACGCCGGACCGTGCCCACCGCCCACACCCGCCCCTGCACGGCGCAAACCAGCCAAACCGCAGCCTGGACGGCGCGGAACGCCGACACGGGTGGGCGTACGCCGCTGACGGACCAGACCCCTGCGCCGACGCGACGGACGCCCCGGACCGAGCCTCGGACCGGGAGCGCCCACGCCCGGCGTCGGGCGACACCGACGACCGCCCGCGCCCCGCCCGGGAGGACACCGGGGACCACCCCCACCCCGCCCCGGACGCCCCGGACCATGCGCATCGACCGCCGGTCCCCGCCGGCGGCCCGAGACCACCCGGAGGCGGGCGTCCCGGTCGACTCCCTGGGCCCCTCGGCCCCGACCGGCTCGCCTCCGGGGACCCGCTCGCCCGCTCGGCCGCCGCGTTCGACCTGGCCGCGCAGCCGACGGCCGTCGGCACGGCCCGGCGTGTCGTAGATGACCTGCTGACCGCCTGGGGCGTGCCGGACGGCCCCCGGGACGACGCGGTCCTGGTGACCTCGGAGCTGGTCACGAACGCCCTTGTGCACGCGGCCGGCGAACGGATCGCCTGCCGGCTGCACGGTACGGCGGACCTGATACGGATCGAGGTCGAGG
Organism: Streptomyces sp. NPDC001093; assembly: GCF_040298985.1. Taxonomy (NCBI): domain Bacteria; kingdom Bacillati; phylum Actinomycetota; class Actinomycetes; order Kitasatosporales; family Streptomycetaceae; genus Streptomyces; species Streptomyces sp. NPDC001093. The sequence goes on from NZ_JBEPBF010000188.1 coordinate 4,274, forward strand.
ACCAGGACGGCGGCCCCACGCTGCCGGCGGCGCGCCGCCCGGGACCCGACGACCAGCACGGGCGCGGGCTCTTCCTCGTCGACGCGCTGAGCCGCGACTGGGGCGTGACGCCGGAGTCCGGCGGGCCCGCCCGGGTCGTCTGGGCGGAGCTGCCGTACGACGACGGCTGAGACCACGCCCGCCACTCCCCCCCTCGACCGCCAACGGACCATCCCCCACCAGTCCGAAGGATGCCCATGCACCTCGTCGCCGCCTCTCCCGCTCCCGCCCCGGCGCCGTCCGCCGACCCGTCCTGGACCCGCACCCACCCCAAGCCGGGCTCCCGGGAACAAGGCCGCTGACCCCCGGCACTGCCCCGGCCCACGCCACCGCCCCGCCGCGTCGCTCCCCGCCCTCCCGTGCCGAAACCACCCCTGCGCACCCCCCACCAGCCCCCGAACCCCGGTACATTCGCCGCCGGTGCGGGAGGTCCGCATCCGTCGGGGCTCGGCGTCCGCACGGGTTCCGGGTCGTCGCGCGAGCCGTTCCCTCGGGGGTGTGCATGGTCTGGTCGGTGATCCGCCGGAGGCGGGCCGCCACGGACGGGCTTCCCGTGCCCGGGCGGTGCGGGCCCGAGGCCGGCCGGCACGTCCTGGCCACCGAACGGCTGTTGCTGTTCACACCCCGGACCCGGCTGGACGTGGCGGCGGCGCTCGCCGCCTGCGCCGATGCCGAGGCGCAGCACTGGCTCGGCACCCAGGCGGACCGGGTGCTGCCCGATCCCGGCACCCGCAAGGCCCTGCTCGCCTGGCGGCCGGCCGGCGACGACGGCCGCCGGGTGCCCCGGAAGCTGGCCCAGCCGTACGCACCCGGCCCGGACGATCCCCTGCTGCTCGTGTGCGTGCGCAGGTCGGACCTCGGCTATGCCGGCGCCCTCGAACTGGAGCACCGCACGGGCGAGATGGGCGGTTGGCTGGCGCCGGCCTGCCGCGGCCAGGGCCTGGGCGCGGAGCTGTTCCGGGCGGGCGCCGCTCTCGCGCACACCCATGCCGGACTGAGCACGGTCCGGGCGGGTGCGGAGCCCGGGAACACCGCGAGCCGGCGGGCCCTGGCCCGGGCCGGCTTCGTACCGGACGAGGGGCCGACCCGGCACACCCTGCCCGACGGCCGTGTGGTCGCGGCCGTCTGGCACCGCCACCACAGCGCGGCGGCCTCTCGCTGCCGCTGACGACCACCCGATCACCCCCCACCCCTGACGGAGAGCCGACAGACGTGACAGACACCGGATTCAGCCCCGAGCGGATCGACACCGGCAAGCCGCACTCGGCGCGGATGTACGACTGGTTCCTGGACGGCAAGGACCACTACGCCGTCGACGCCGAGGCCGCGAGCAAGGTGCTCGAGCTCTTCCCGGGCGCCAAGGACGCGGCCTGGGCCAACCGGGAGTTCATGCACCGGGCCGCCCGCTTCGTCGCCCGTCAGGGCGTGGACCAGTTCCTGGACGTGGGCACCGGGATCCCCACCGAGCCGAACCTGCACCAGGTCGTCCAGGAGGTCACCCCGAGCGCCCGGGTGGTGTACGTCGACAACGACCCGATCGTGCTGCGGCACGCCGAAGCCCTGCTCCAGGGCAGGCCCGAGGGCCGTACCGCCTATCTGCACGCCGACGTCCGCGAGCCGGAGCGGATCATGGAGTTCGCCCGGGAACATCTGGACCTCGGCCGGCCCGTGAGCCTCTCGCTGATCGCGCTGCTGCCGTTCGTCACCGACGAGCAGGATCCCCACGGTGTCGTCCGCACCCTGCTGGAGCCGCTGCCGTCGGGCAGCTTTCTGACGCTCTCCCACGCCGGTGCCGAGTTCGACCCGGAGGTCTGGGAACGGATCGCGGCCGTCTACCGCGCCGGCGGCACCCACGTCCGGGCGCGCTCGCACGCCGAGGTGAGCCGTTTCTTCGACGGCCTGGACCTGTGCGAACCGGGCGTCGTAGCGGCCACGCGCTGGCACCCCGAGCCGGGAACGCGGGTCCTTCAGGAGCAGCCGGTGTACGTGGGGGTGGCCCGCAAACCCTGAGGCCGCTCGCCGAGCGGGTTCAGTCCCGGTCCCCCGCTCGTGTGTGGGTGTCCAACGCCGCGGCGGCGGTGCGCAGTTGCCGGGCCGCCGTGGTGCAGGCGGCGGCCTGCTGCTCCAGGGTGGGGCGGCTCCAGCCGGGCGCCGCCGGGCAGCCGCTCAGGGTGGCCGCCGTGGCGAGCAGCTGACGGGCGTAGCCGTCCATGAGGTCGGCGTCGGCCCGCAAGCTGTCGGCGTGCGCGAGCAGTTCGTCGGCCGAGGCCGTGGTCGCTCGGGGGGACTCGGTCACCATGGCGGCTCCCACTCGACTGGGGTAGGGGCAGGGGGGATTCAGCGCGGCAGGACGGTGCCGGCGCTGCGATGGAGCATGAACTGGGGGCAGGCCAGGACGAACAGGGGCCGAGCCCGGTCGAGGCCGAGCCGGCGCAGCTGCCCGGCGAGGGGTTCGGCGGCCGCGGTGTCCAGCCGCAGCCGCACGCCGGTGCCGGGGTGCAGCCGCAGCCTGCCGTGGGCCCGGACCAGGGTGCGTACGGTGCTCTCGGCCCGGCGGCCGTAGAGGGGCCAGTCGGCCTCCGGGCAGCGGATGCCCGGTCCGAGCCGGCCCTCGACGGTGAGCCCGAGGTCCCCCGACCGTACGGCGATCTTCCGGCCCATCAGGTCGGCCTCGGCGGTGGTCCGCATCGCGGGCTGGCCCCAGATCTCCCGGGCGACCACGCGGGCCTCGTCGCTGGTGACGGCGAGGGAGAGCACGTAACGGCCGGTGCGGCGCAGGTCGGCCCGGCGCAGCAGGTCCGCGCCGATGTCGTACGGGCGGGGCCGCCACAGGTCGTCGACCAGGACCGACAGGGCGATCTCGGTGTACGGGCCGATCGTGGAGCAGCGGTGCTCGTGGAGCGACAGCACGGCGAGGGCCCGTCGGCCCAGCCGGCTCGGCGTCGGCGGGGTGACGCCGGGCAGCAGGCGGCGCGCCGCGTCGGCGGAGACGGGGAAGCAGAGGTGGACGGCGGAGGAGTCGTAGTAGCGCACCGGCACGTCGACGGGGCCGGCCGTCGTCGGGATCGAGGTGGTCGGCAGGGTGAGGAACGGGTAGCCCTCGGGCGGGTGGGCGCGGTCCTTGAGCTGGTAGGCCTGGGTGCGCACGATCGGCCCGCGGTACGGCGTGAGCGCCGCGTCGACGTCCTCGCGGGCTTCGGGAATGACCGTGCGCAGGTGCTCGATGTACTCGCGGAGCATGTGGCACAGCGGGAACTCGTGGATGGGCCCGGTGTAGTCGACCGCGTACCAGTGCGGGTGCGGGTCGAACGCGGAGCCCGCGTCCCGGCCGTCCAGGACGGCCACGATGTCGTGCTGGTTGGTGATGGCGGCGACCCAGGTGCGCGGGTCGGCGGGCTTCTTGTCGTCGACCGGCGAGCCGACGGCGACGACGTGCGTGACCCGGTAGGTGCGGCAGAACTCCTCGTCCTGGGCGAGGTTCATCAGCGCGAGCCCGCCCTCGCCGTGGCCGATCAGCGCGAGGTCGGCGCCGCGCGGGATGCCGTAGTCCGCCAGGGCGCGCAGGATCGAGCGGGTGTAGGGCGAGTCGGTCATGACCAGGTTGCGCCAGGCGCCGACGAAGTCCTGCGGGGCGTCGCTGCGCGGCCGGCCCGGCGCCATGCCGGGCACCTGGACGACATAGCGGACGACACCGTCGGGACCGCGCACGTTCTGCACGAGGATCCGCCCGTCGGTGGACAGCACCTCGATGTTGCGCAGAAACCCGAGGAACGAACCCTCCGTGGCGATGAACTGCTTCTCCTGGTCCGTGAGGTCGACGGCCTCGGCCGCGCCCTGCCCCTGGTCCGTGTCCTTCAGCGGATCGTGCGGCGGACCGGCGGGCACCTCACGCCCCGCCGCGAGCGCCCAGCCGGTCTCGTCGTGCTTCGGGTCCTCGTCCAGCAGGGCCCGGATGGCGACCAGTTCGGCCATCAGCGGCGCCAGCCCGGACAGGGCCCGCTGGGCACCCCGGTCCCGGAACAGCGCGCGCAGCGCCCGTACGGCCTCCAGGTCGCGGTCGGCGGTGACGGCCTCCAGCAGCCGGCGCATGCCCGGGTCGCGTTCGAACTCGGGGTGGTCGACCAGCACGGCGGCGATCCTCAGGCGCAGCGAGGTGACGGCGACCAGCGCGGCCAGGCTCTCCCGGCCCAGTACCGCACCGGCGGCGCCGAGCACCTGGCCCATGCCCTTCGGCGCGGTGATCGCCGAGCCGCCGAGCCCCTGTGTGTGCGTCAGGGCCCGCAGCAGCGCCCACCGGGCGGCGAGGCCGGTACGGGGACGGCGGCGCGCGGAGGCGGTCAGGGGCGGCGCGCACAGCGCGGTGCCGGTGCGCGCGGACACCGCACGGATGCCCTCGGCGACGTCCACCACGTCCCGTGCGCACCGGCGCAGCAGCTCTCCGGCGTCCCGGCCGTCCGGCGCGAGCCGTCCGGGTGCGTGGCCGTCCGCTCGCATCCGACGCTCCCTCGCTCTACGACGTACGACACATGACAAGGTTCAGCCGCACCGGAGGGGCGCGATCCCGGTCCCATCGTCGGCCAGGGACACCACGCCCGCACCTTCATCCGTCCAGGCAGCGGAACCCACGCCGGTGACCGCGCGTGACCGTACGAAGATCGCTGCGGTGGCCGCCCGCGGGGCTCCCGTGCTCACTCGGCGCCTCACGCCCCGGGCATCAGCCCCGCCGCGACCGTGGCCCCGAGTTCCCAGCACGCCTCCGTGTCGGCCTTGCCGGGCGCGCCGGTGACCGTCACCGCGTCGGCCGCGCGGCGCCAGCCGAGGCCGGTGGTGACGGCCTCGATGGCACGGACGGCGCCGGTGACGTCGTTGCCGCCGTGGACGTAGTAGCCGAACGGCCGCCCCCGGGTCTCGTCCAGGCAGGGGTAGTAGATCTGGTCGAAGAAATGCTTCAGCGCGCCGGACATGTACCCGAGGTTCGCCGGTGTACCGAGCAGATAGCCGTCGGCCTCCAGGACGTCGGAGGCGGTCGCGGACAGTGCGGCCCGGCGGACGACGCGGACGCCCTCGATCTCCGGTGCCGTGGCGCCGGAGACGACGGCCTCGAACAGCGCTTGGCAGGTGGGCGACGGGGTGTGATGGACGATCAGCAAGGTAGGCACACCCCGCACCCTGCCGTGCCCCCGCGGCGCCTCGCAAACGGCGGGCGTGGCGGGCGGCGCGGCGGGGTAGAGGCTGGGCACGAAGAGGACGGAGGGGCTGCCGTGACGAGCGCGGGTGCACCAGAGGCCGGCCTCCGCCCGGAGCGCCTGCCGGCCGGTTACCGGTGGCGGCCGGCGACCACCGCCGATGTGGAGGCGGTCCACGGTCTGGTCACCGCATGCGAACGCGTGCTGCACGGCCGTACCGTGACCGGCGCCGACCGGATCACCGCCGAGCTCACCCTGCCCGGTCTGCGGCCGGAGGACGACACGCTGCTCGTCCACGACGGCACGGGGGCACCGGCCGGCTACGGCTGGGTGAAGGGGCGGCGGGCCAGGGTGCATGTGCACCCCGGTCACCGGGGCCGGGGCCTCGGCGGCGCGCTGCTCGCCTGGACCGAGACCAGGGCCCGGCGAGCGGGCAGCGACCGGCTCGCCCAGACGGTCCCCGACGTCGACGGCGCCGCGACCGCGCTCCTGCGGGCCGGCGGGTACTCCCGGCTGGTCACGGAGTGGCTGCTGGAGATCGCGCTGCCGGGCGAACCCGAGGTGCCCGATCCGCCGGCGGGCGTCACCGTACGACCGTTCCGGCACGGCGACGAAAGGGCCGCGTACCAGCTCACGGAGGACGCGTTCGACGAGTGGCAGCCGCGGCGGAAGAGCTACGCGGAGTGGGCGCGGCACACCGTCGAGCGCGCCACCTTCCTGCCGGCGGCGTCACCACTCGCCTTCGCCGGCGGCGAACTGGTCGGAGCCGTGCTGTCGCTGGAGGTTCCGGGCCACGACGAGGGATACGTCGAGCGGGTCGCGGTACGGCGCGACCACCGCGACCGGGGCATCGCCCGCGCGCTGTTGTGCGAGGCGTTCCGCACCTTCCACCGCCGCGGCAGGCCGGCCTGCACCCTGTGGACGCACTCCGGCACCGGCGCGCTCTCGCTGTACGAGCGCCTGGGGATGACGGTCCGGCACAGCACCACGGTCTACGGCAAGCCGCTCGTCTCCGGCTGACCGGGGTCCGGGCCGTCCCCGCGGGACAACGCGCTCGGCGCTGTCGGTGCCCTCGGTCACAGTTGCGGGGCGCGGTGGTCGCGGCGATGGCGCTCGCGACGCTGCGCGGCGGGTGCGCGAAGTCGGCGGAGAGTGACGGCAGGAACGCCTCGAGCGCGTCCCCGGCCGCCGGCGGAAGGGGCCGGGGAAACGGCGGCGGCGAGCGGTGGTCCGGTCGGCGCGGCCGGTTCGGCCTGCGAACTGCCCGTCCGTTTCGACATCGCCAAGAACTGGAAGGCCAAGGCGATCGACGCCGAAGCGGAGCTGTCGAAGGCGCCGAAGGGCTCCGCCGGCGACGTGCGCGGGTCGCTCCCCGACGCGTTCCTGCGCCAGGGGCCGGTCACCGCTGCCTGCGAGATCGACGCCAAGCCGGCGGGCCACATCGGCTTTCTGCGCGTGTGGACCGGCACGGCACAGAAGGCCGACGCGGGCAGCGTGCTGCGGGAGTTCGTCGCCGCGGAGGACGACGTCAGCAAGCAGAAGTACCACTCCTTCACAACCGGCGGCGGCCTGACCGGCGTCGAGGTGGAGTACCTCTGCACCTCGGCGGGATGGACACCGATGAGCACGAGGCGATGCGGCCCGCGTACGAACTCGCCAAGCGGACACTCGAGTTGACCTGAGCACCGCCGCCCGGCCGGTTGCCGTCGGCCGGACGCCGTCAGTAGCGCAGGCGCCGGGCGCGAAGCAGCATGACCAGGCCCGACATGGCGAGCAGCATGCCGAGCGCCGCGGGCCACAGGTGGGTCCCGGTCTCCGCGAGCGCGCCCTGCGTGCCCTGCGGTTGGGGCCGTGCGGTGGCGGGCGGGACGGACCCGGCGGGGCTGGCCTGGGCGGACGTGGACCGGCTGGGTTCGGGCTGGGCCGCCCCGGACGGGGTGGGCGAGGATGTGAGCCCGGGGGCGGACGTGGCCGTGGACGGCGCCGGTTCGGTGGAACCGTCCTGCTTGGCGGTGTGGTTGCGCCTGGTGCGGCGGTGCTGCTTGGCCGTGCCGTTGTCCGGGGTGGTCGTGTGGCGGTCCGGTGTGATCGTCGCGTCGGTCCTCGGTTGCGCGCCGGGCGGTGTGGCCGAGGGCGCCGGAGCGGAGGTGGCGCCGGCGGTGGCGCCGGGCTGGTCCGTCGTACCGGAGCCCGGGGCGGCCGTCGTACCGGAGCCCGGGGCTGCCGTCGTACCGGAGCCGGAACCCGGCGTGGGCGACGCCGTCGTACCCGGGTTGTCGCCGCCGGGGCCGCAGGTGCGGCCGGAGTTGATGCAGTCGACCATCTGGCTCATCAGGTTCTCGTCGAAGACGTTGATGAAGTCGCCGTGGTCGGTGACGGGCTTGTGCAGTTGCTCGGGGAAGGAGTCGACCGCGAAGAGCGGAACCGTGCGGCCGCCGTCCTGGAGGCTCGGCGCCTTGACGTCGTAGACGATCCGCTCCACCAGCTGCGGAATGGGGCGGAAGCCGGCCGGGCAGGAGCCCTCGGGGGCGGTGAAGGCCACGTGGGTGCGGTGGTTGGCGCTGTCGATGTTGCGGCCGTCCCAGCAGCTCTGGAACCGGAAGCTGCGCACCACGTCGCTGCCCGGCGGGCACAGCGGGTACTTGTCCTTCAGCTGCCGGTTCTCGTAACCGGTGCAGCTCCAGGAGGCGTTGGCGTTGCCTGGCCCGTTGACAAAGGCCTTGGCGTCGCCGGTGATGATGCGCAGCAGGCGGGGCATGGCGGTGACCTTGCCGAGCGGGTTGCCGGTGAAGGTCAGGGTGACCTGCTGGGGCGTGACGATCCGGCCCGCGTTGCCCTCCGTGCCGCCGCCCGGGGATCCGGCGTCCCGCTCCTGGGTGCCGTTCTGCAGGCGCAGCACCGGCCAGTAGTACGAGGACTTGTCGCCCTTGTCCACGCAGCTCGTGCCGGCGTTCGCCAGGTCGTCGTCGCTCGCGAAGGCGTTGTTGCCCTGGTTGCCGACGTAGTCGTGGAAGTGGTGGGCGCCGTTGGAGACACCGGGGGCGACGATGACGTTGTCGGAGTTGAACAGGCCGTTCGCGTTGACACCGCAGTCGGAGGTGAAGCTTCCGCGCGAGGCGTCGGCCTGCTGCGGCGGATTCGACGCGGCGGGTGGTGCGGAGGTGATGTCCGCGTAGTCGGAGACGACGGGTCCGTTACCGCCCTGCCCGGCGCCGCCCGGCTGGGCGGCCGAGGTCGGGGCGGCGGTGGGCTGGGGGGTGGTGGACTGGGGGGCGGTGGACTGGCTGCCGTCGCCCGCGCCGTCGCTGCCGGGGCGCAGGGTGCAGGCGGCCAGGTCGTCCAGGCCTTGCGGGCGCTCCCCCGCCCGGTCGATGGCGTCGGTGATCCGGCCGATCGCCGCGGCCCGCTGGTCCTTCAGCGGGTTCATGATGGTGCCGTCGACCGGGCCGGAGTTCTGCCCGCCGGCCTGCCCCGACTGCTGGAGCTGCCGGTACGCCTCGGCCGTCTGCCGGTCCAGCAGGGCGAGTTCGCGGTCCACCGCGGGACGGGCCGCGTCCGGCACGGCGGTCAGCCGGCTGCCGACATCGGGGCAGTCGATGGTCGTCATGCGCGCGGACAGCACGTGTCCGGTTCCGTTCGTGCCGGATCCGTCGCCCCAGCTCTCCGTCGCCGAGGCGTAGACGTTGGCCGCGACAAGGCCGCCTCCGCCCAGCATCAGGGCGATCGCCGCGAAGGTCGCGCGTCGTGTGCGGGTCGGGCGTCTGCGCCTGTTGCGTGCCAAGGTCGTCCCCAGTGTGGTGTGTGCGCCGGTCGGGCATGGAGCTCCCCGGCCTCATACGGAGGGCGGCACGGATGTGTTCAACGGAATCGCGGATTCACCGGGACCTCACAGGAAAACGCGGCACTCGCCCCTTCCCCTTCGAACGTCACCACGAACATCACAAATACGTATCGGACATTTCGCGCCTCAACCTTCACACGAGGTACACACGTTGGCTAGGTTGACGCGAGGCCGCCCGGCCCTCGACCGGCCGGACGCAACGGCCCAACCGCCCCGTGAGGCAAGGAAGGAGCGTGTCTTCCATGGCGCCGGAGAGCCGCGACGAGGTGGCCCAGGACGAGGTTCGGCAGCGGGTCGACTCCCTATACGACCAGGCCGAGAACGCGACCGGGAACTACAACGTGACCCGGGCCGTGGCCTCGGTGACGCGCTCACGGGGCGTCCCGCTGGCCAAACGCCCGGGGCGGCGATCGGATCCCGCGCTCGACGCGATCACCCGGCAGTGGTTCGACGGGGCACGCGCCAAGCTCGGCCCGACCGTCCCCGCGGTGCTGCCCGCCGACCGCCTGCCCGACCGCCCT
>NZ_JBEPBF010000189.1:0-13662 GCF_040298985.1 Streptomyces sp. NPDC001093
CCGACGGGCGCGCCCCGGTTCGCCAAGGAGGTCGGCGCGTGGGCACTGCCGCTGCCGACCGTCGACCCGCAGATCGTGCGCCCGTCGGCGCCGCGACCCGGCGCCCCATCAGCCGCGGCTCGTGCCGGCCGCGTTCGCGCGCCGCGGCCAGCAGCTGCCGGCCGCGGGCGAACTGGTTCAGCGCCGAGGCCAGGGTGCCGCCGGAGAAGGCCGCGTCGGCGGTCACATATCCGTCCACGGTCAGCGGAACGCCCTCCGGCAGCTGCCGGACGGTGAAGTACACGCCCAGGTCGTGGGGTACGGAGTCGAATCCGCACGCGTGCACCAGGCGTGCGCCCGTCTCCCGCGCGCGTGTGTCGTGCCGGACGTACATCAGGTCCACGAACTCCGGCTCGCCGGTCAGGTCCAGGTAGTCGGTTCCGGCGTCCGCGCATGCCGCGACCAGTTCCTCGCCGTAGAGCACGTACGGCCCGACGCTCGTGGCGACCACGCGCGCGTGCTCGGCGAGGCCGCGCAGGGTCGCGGGCTCGGCCACGTCGGCCCGCAGGACCCCGACGTCCGCCCCGCCGGGCAGGCGCCCGCGCAGGCGTTCCAGCTTGCCCTCGTCGCGACCGGCCACGGCCCAGTGCAGGTCCTTCGGCGCGTGGGCGGCGAGATACTCCGCCGTGAGGGTGCCGACGAAGCCGGTGGCTCCGAAGAGCACGAGGTCGTAGGGACGATCCGTCCTGTTCAGCCTGCTCATGACACCCCTTGGTCCCGCAGCCCGCGCCGCTGTCGGTGGCCGAGGCTAGCGTGAGGGAAGCGAGCGACGACGACCAGCCCGGAGGCAGTGGTGGCCGCAGCCAGCAACGCCCTGATAAAGCCGGAGAAAGTGTGCGAGTCCCTCGGCGCGGACGGCGGCGGTCACCCCGCTGCGCCTCACCGCCGGGCTCCGGGGCCAGGCCGTGGCCACGGACTCCGGCGCAGCCGCCTCTCACTCTCCCGGGTGATCGGCGAGCAGCCGGGCACTTGACTAAGCGCTTGCTCGTTAGGTCTTGTGTCCGGTGGAACGCGTTCTTAGCATCACCGGTGTTACATCAGTTGTGTCACACACGCTTTGGGGGCTGGACGCATGACGACGGCAGGGACGCCGGCGGCGCCGGGCGGCGGGCCGCTCTCCGGCGTGCGCGTGCTCGAGCTGGCCGGCATCGGGCCGGGCCCGTTCGCGGCCATGCTCCTCGCGGACCTGGGCGCGGACGTGGTCCGGGTGGACCGGCCGGGCGGCCCCCGCCTCGGCATCGACCCCGCGTACGACGTCACCAACCGCAACAAGCGGTCGACCGTGGTCGACCTGAAGGCACCGGACGGCCCCGCGCGCGTACTGGACCTCGCCGAGCGGGCCGACATCCTCATCGAGGGCTACCGCCCGGGCGTCGCCGAGCGCCTCGGCGTCGGCCCCGAGGACTGCCACGCCCGGAACCCCCGGCTGGTCTACGGCCGCATGACGGGCTGGGGGCAGGACGGCCCGCTCGCCGACCGCGCGGGCCACGACGTGGCCTACATCGCGCTGACCGGCACCCTCGGCATGACCGGCCGCCCGGACGAGCCCCCGGTCTTTCCCGCCAACCTGCTCGGCGACTACGCGGGCGGCTCCCTCTACCTGGTCGTCGGCGTCCTCGCCGCGCTGCACCACGCGCGCGTGACCGGCACCGGACAGGTCGTCGACGCCGCCATCGTGGACGGCACGGCCCACCTCTCGGCGATGATCCACGGCATGCTCGCGGCCGGAGGCTGGCAGGACCGGCGCGCCGCCAACCTCCTCGACGGCGGCTGCCCCTACTACGGCACCTATGAGACGGCCGACGGCAAGTACATGGCGGTCGGCGCCCTGGAGGGGCAGTTCTACGCGGAGTTCCTGCGTCTGCTCGGCCTGGACGACCTGGCACCGGCCCACAAGGACCTCACCCGCTGGGGCGAGCTGCGCGAGCGCGTCGCCGCCCGCTTCAAATCCCGCACCCGGGACGAGTGGACGGCGCTCTTCGAGGGAACCGACGCCTGTGTGGCCCCCGTGCTGTCCCTGCGCGAGGCCCCGCACCACCCGCACCTGGCCGCCCGCGGCACCTTCACCGACCACGCCGGCATCACCCAGCCGGCCCCCGCCCCCCGCTTCTCCGCCACCCCGACGTCCGTCCGTACCGGCCCCGCCCTGCCGGGCGTCGACACGGAGGCGGTGGCGCGGGACTGGGGGATACCCGCACCCCTGAACGACGCCCCGGTCACCGACGCCGAATGACCCGGCCCACCCCGCTCGGCCCACCCTCCCGAAAGGCACACCAGTGAGCACCGAAGCGTACGTGTACGACGCGATCCGCACCCCGCGCGGCCGCGGCAAGGCGAACGGCGCCCTGCACGGCACGAAGCCCATCGACCTGGTCGTCGGCCTCATCCACGAGATCCGCGACCGCTTCCCCGGCCTCGACCCGGCCGCGGTCGACGACATCGTGCTCGGTGTCGTCGGACCGGTCGGCGACCAGGGTTCCGACATCGCCCGGATCGCCGCGATCGCCGCCGGACTGCCGGACACGGTCGCCGGCCTGCAGGAGAACCGCTTCTGTGCCTCGGGCTTGGAGGCCGTCAACCTGGCCGCCGCCAAGGTCCGTTCCGGCTGGGAGGACCTGGTTCTCGCGGGCGGTGTGGAGTCCATGTCCCGGGTGCCGATGGCCTCCGACGGCGGCGCCTGGTTCAACGACCCGATGACCAACCTCGCCGTCAACTTCGTGCCGCAGGGCATCGGCGCCGACCTGATCGCCACCATCGAGGGCTTCTCCCGCCGCGACGTCGACGAGTACGCGGCCCTGTCCCAGGAGCGTGCCGCCACGGCCTGGAAGGAGGGCCGCTTCGACCGCTCCGTCGTCCCCGTCAAGGACCGCAGCGGCCTGGTCGTCCTCGACCACGACGAGCATCTGCGTCCCGGCACCACCGCCGACTCCCTCACCAGGCTCAAGCCGTCCTTCGCGGACATCGGCGAACTGGGCGGCTTCGACGCCGTCGCCCTGCAGAAGTACCACTGGGTGGAGAAGATCGACCACGTCCACCACGCGGGCAACTCCTCCGGCATCGTGGACGGCGCCTCGCTCGTCGCGATCGGCTCCAAGGAGGTCGGCGAGCGCTACGCCCTCACCCCGCGCGCGCGGATCGTCTCCGCCGCCGTCTCCGGCTCCGAGCCCACCATCATGCTCACCGGACCCGCCCCCGCCACCCGCAAGGCCCTGGCCAAGGCCGGCCTCACCATCGACGACATCGACCTGGTCGAGATCAACGAGGCGTTCGCCGCGGTCGTGCTGCGCTTCGTCAAGGACATGGGCCTGTCCCTGGACAAGGTCAACGTCAACGGCGGCGCCATCGCCCTCGGCCACCCGCTCGGCGCGACCGGCGCGATGATCCTCGGCTCGCTCATCGACGAGCTGGAGCGCCAGGACAAGCGCTACGGCCTCGCCACCCTGTGCGTCGGCGGCGGCATGGGCATCGCCACCATCGTCGAGCGCATCTGAACTCCCCGCGGAATCACGAGACTTCCGAGACCTCAACGGAGACGACTGTCATGACCGAGAGCACCACCATCCGCTGGGAGCAGGACGACACCGGTGTCGTCACCCTCGTCCTGGACGACCCCAACCAGTCCGCGAACACCATGAACCAGGCGTTCCGCGCCTCCATCACGGCGATCGCCGCGCGTGCCGAGGCCGAGAAGGACTCCATCCGCGGCATCATCTACACCTCCGCCAAGAAGACCTTCTTCGCGGGCGGCGACCTCAAGGACATGATCAAGGCCGGTCCCGAGGACGCCCAGCAGGTCTTCGACACCGCCACCGAGATCAAGAACGCGCTGCGTCGCATCGAGACCCTCGGCAAGCCGGTCGTCGCCGCCGTCAACGGCGCGGCCCTGGGCGGCGGTTACGAGATCGCGCTCGCCTCCCACCACCGCATCGCCCTGGACGCCCCCGGCTCCAAGATCGGCCTGCCCGAGGTCACGCTCGGCCTGCTGCCCGCGGGCGGCGGCGTCACCCGCACGGTGCGCCTGATGGGCATCACCGACGCGCTGCTGAAGGTGCTGCTGCAGGGCACCCAGTACAACCCCCGCCGCGCCCTGGAGAACGGCCTGGTCCACGAGGTGGCCGCCACCGAGGAGGAGATGCTGGCCAAGGCCCGCGCCTTCATCGACGCCCACCCCGAGTCGCGCCAGCCCTGGGACGTCCCCGGCTACAAGATCCCGGGTGGCACCCCCGCCAACCCGAAGTTCGCCGCGAACCTGCCCGCGTTCCCAGCCAGTCTGCGCAAGCAGACGAACGGCGCCCCCTACCCGGCGCCGCGCAACATCATGGCCGCCGCCGTCGAGGGGTCCCAGGTCGACTTCGAGACCGCGATCACCATCGAGACCCGCTACTTCACCGAGCTGGTCACCGGGCAGACCGCCAAGAACATGATCCAGGCGTTCTTCTTCGACCTCCAGGCGGTCAACTCCGGCGCCAACCGCCCGAAGGGCATCGAGGCCCGCAAGGTCCGCAAGGTCGCCGTCCTCGGCGCCGGCATGATGGGCGCCGGCATCGCCTACTCCTGTGCCCGCGCCGGCATCGACGTCGTCCTGAAGGACGTCTCCCTGGAGGCGGCGGCCAAGGGCAAGGCCTACTCCGAGAAGCTGTGCGCCAAGGCCGTCGCCAAGGGCCGTACCAGCCAGGAGAAGGCGGACGCGCTGCTCGCCCTGATCACGCCCACCGCCGAGGCCGCCGACCTCGCGGGCTGCGACGCCGTGATCGAGGCCGTCTTCGAGGACACCGCGCTCAAGCACAAGGTGTTCCAGGAGATCGAGTCCGTGGTCGCGCCCGACGCGCTGCTGTGCTCCAACACCTCCACCCTGCCCATCACCACGCTCGCCGAGGGCGTGGAGCGCCAGGCCGACTTCATCGGGCTGCACTTCTTCTCCCCGGTCGACAAGATGCCGCTGGTGGAGATCATCAAGGGCGAGCGCACCGGCGACGAGGCCCTGGCCCGGGCCTTCGACCTGGTCCGGCAGATCAACAAGACGCCGATCGTGGTGAACGACTCGCGCGGCTTCTTCACCTCCCGCGTGATCGGCCACTTCATCAACGAGGGCGTCGCCATGGTCGGCGAGGGCATCGAGCCCGCCTCCGTGGAGCAGGCCGCCGCCCAGGCCGGCTACCCGGCCAAGGTGCTCTCCCTCATGGACGAGCTGACCCTCACCCTCCCGCGCAAGATCCGCAACGAGACCAGGCGGGCCGTGGAGGAGGCGGGCGGCACCTGGACCGCGCACCCGGCCGAGGCGGTCATCGACCGCATGGTCGACGAGTTCGGCCGCACCGGACGCAGCGGCGGCGCCGGCTTCTACGACTACACCGAGGACGGCAAGCGGGCCGGACTCTGGCCGGGTCTGCGCGAGCACTTCGGCAAGTCCGGGTACGAGATCCCGTTCCGGGACATGCAGGAGCGGATGCTCTTCTCCGAGGCGCTGGACACCGTACGCCTCCTGGAGGAGGGCGTCCTGACCTCGGTCGCCGACGCCAACATCGGCTCGATCTTCGGCATCGGCTTCCCGGGCTGGACCGGCGGTGTGCTCCAGTACATCAACGGCTACGAAGGGGGCCTGCCCGGATTCGTGGCACGCGCGCGTGAGCTGGCAGAGCGTTACGGCGAGCGTTTCACCCCGCCCGCGCTGCTCGTGGAGAAGGCCGAGAAGGGGGAGCCGTTCAGCGACTCAGTCCGTTCCTGACCCGGTGACCCACTCGCTCAGCTCTTCCCGCAGCGAGCGCTGGAACGTCGTCAGCAGCGCCTGCACCACCAGAGGGTGCATGTGCGCCGACAGGGACTTCACGTCCCGGGCGTCACGCTCGGCCACCTCGCCGCGGAAAAGCTGGGAGAGTTCATGGGCCGCGGCGCGCGAGTGCTCGATGAGCACCTTGCGCGCCGCGAGGATCACCTCCTGCGACAGCGGTACGTCGAGCAGCTGCACCCCGAGCCGCAGCAGCCCGGAGTCCACCCGGAAGACGTCACCCTCCGCGCCCTCCGCCGCCATGACGACGTTCATCGCCGCCAGCCGCTCCACGTCCTCGGCGGTGAGCGGCCGTCCGGCCCGCCGCTCCAGCTCCTCCCGCGACACCGTGTCGACCGCGTCCGGCGCCCAGGACGCGACCACCGCACGGTGGATGGCCAGGTCGTGCGGGGAGAGGTCGGCGGGCAGCTGCCGGAGGTAGCGCTCGATCGCCGACAGGGTCATGCCCTGCTGCTGCAACTCCTCGATCAGGGCCAGCCGGGCCAGGTGCTGCGGCCCGTAGTGCCCCACCCGGCGCGGGCCGATCACCGGCGGCGGCAACAGACCCTTGCTGCCGTAGAAGCGGACGGTACGCACCGTGACGCCCGCGCGGGCGGCCAGCTCGTCGATGGTGAGGGGCGTGTCCCCGGCATCGGTCGTCATGTGCAGCAGTATCGCTGTCTCACCAATGGTGTGAAACCTCGGGTGAACGGCAGGTGAACCATGGGTTGATCATGTGAGAAGTAACGCTGTGTGACATGGGCCACCGCGTAGGGGTGATTCTTTCTGGGAAGCTGCTGGCTTGGTCTGTGCCGCGACTCAACAGGGTGGCGCGGACCAAGCCCTGCACGTCCCCCGGCCCACGAGGTCCGGGCGCACCAGGAAGTGAACCACCCGTGAGCAAGGACGCCGTGGAATCGGCACCGGCCGCCGCCCGTACCCATGCGGCCCATGCGGCCCAGACGCCCGCGGACGCGGGCGACGCCGGTTACAGCAAGGACCTCAAGGCCCGCCACGTCAACATGATCGCCATCGGCGGCGCCATCGGCACCGGACTCCTCCTGGGCGCCGGCGGCCGCCTGCACAACGCGGGCCCGGCACTCGCCCTGGCCTACCTGGTCTGCGGCGTCTTCGCCTTCTTCGTCGTCCGGGCCCTGGGCGAGCTGGTCCTGTACCGGCCGTCCTCCGGGTCCTTCGTGTCCTACGCGCGTGAGTTCCTCGGCGAGAAGGGCGCCTACGTCGCCGGCTGGATGTACTTCCTGAACTGGTCGACCACCGGCATCGCCGACATCACCGCGATCGCGCTCTACACGCACTACTGGAGCATGTTCACCAGCATTCCCCAGTGGGTGCTCGCCCTGATCGCCCTCGCGGTGGTCCTGGCCGTGAACCTGATCTCGGTGAAGATCTTCGGCGAGATGGAGTTCTGGTTCGCGATCATCAAGGTCGCCACCATCGTCGGCTTCATGCTGATCAGCATTTTCCTGCTCGCCACCCAGCACAAGGTCGGCGGGCACACCCCCGGCCTGAGCGTCATCACCGACCACGGCGGACTCTTCCCGCACGGCGCGATGCCGGTCGTCCTGGTCATGCAGGGCGTGATCTTCGCCTACGCCGCCCTGGAACTGGTCGGTGTCGCCGCCGGCGAGACCGCCGAGCCGGAGAAGGTCGTCCCCCGCGCCGTGAACTCGATCATGTGGCGTGTGGGCCTGTTCTACGTCGGTTCGGTCGTGCTGCTCGCTCTGCTGCTGCCCGGCTCGGTGTACTCCGCCGGCGAGAGCCCGTTCGTCACCGTCCTGTCGAAGATCGGCGTTCCGGCGGCCGGTGACGTGATGAACCTGGTTGTCCTGACCGCCGCCATGTCCTCGCTGAACTCCGGCCTGTACTCCACCGGCCGCATCCTGCGCTCCATGGCCATGGCGGGCTCCGCCCCGAAGTTCACCGCCCGCATGAACCGCCGCCAGGTCCCCTACGGCGGCATCCTGCTGACCTGCGCGGTCTGCGTGCTGGGCGTCGGCCTGAACTACCTGATGCCCAGCCAGGCCTTCGAGATCGTGCTGAACGTCGCCTCCCTCGGCATCATCAGCACCTGGGTGATCATCATGCTCTGCCACATGATCTTCGTCCGCCGCGCCCGCGCCGGCCTCGCGACCCGCCCGCACTTCCAGCTGAAGTTCAGCCCGGTCACCGAGATCGCGACGATCGTGTTCCTGCTGATCTGCCTCGGCATGATGTGGAACGACCCCGACGTCGGCCGGAAGACCATCCTGCTAATTCCGGTGATCGCCGTCATGCTGGTCGCCGGCTGGTTCGGCGTACGCCGCCGGGTGTCGAAGAACACCGACCGGGAGCTCTCCGAGCTCACAAAGTAGCAGCTCAGCGCCACTGTCAGTGGCATCGCCTACGGTGGCGTCATGTCGGAGATCACGTATGTCCGGGGTGACGCCACCGTGCCGTCGGTCAAGGGCGTCAAGGTGATCGCCCATGTCTGCAACGACATCGGCGGCTGGGGGAAGGGCTTCGTGCTCGCACTCTCGCGACGCTGGCCGGAGCCGGAGGCCGCGTACCGCGCCTGGCACCGGGACCGCGCACACAGCGACTTCGGGCTGGGCGCGGTCCAGCTGGTCCGGGTCGAGCCTTATGTGTGGGTGGCCAACATGATCGGCCAGCGCGGCATCAGGAGGGGCAGCAAGGGCGTCCCCGTCCGCTACGAGGCGATCGACACCGCCCTCGACCGGCTCGCCGGCGAAGTGATCGAACTGGGCGCGTCCGTGCACATGCCACGCATAGGCTGCGGCCTGGCGGGCGGCACATGGTCCCGCATAGAGCCGCTCATCACCGAGCGGCTGGTGAAACGCGGCATCGCGGTCACGGTGTACGACCATGGAGAGGGCGGCGGATGAGCTCGCACACCCCTGCGACGGACGTCCTGGTGCTGGGCGGGGCCGGCGTGGACACGATCATCCACGTCCCCGAGCTGCCCCTTCCGTACGCCGACAGCTACATGATCGACTCCGGGATCCGCACCCGCGCCGGGCAGACCGGCGACTTCGTCGCGCTGGGCCTCGCCGCACTCGGCCTGCGCACCCACCACCTCGACCTGCTCGGCGACGACCCCGAGGGCGACCTCGTGCGCGCCCTGCACCGCGAGCACGGCATCGGACTGACCGCGCTGCCGCAGCCCGCCGGCACCAGACGGGCCGTGAATCTCGTCGGCCCGGACGGCCGCCGCCTGTCCCTGTACGACACCAGCCGAGCCCGCCCCGGCGACCGCTTCCCGCCGGAGCTGCTGCACACGCTGGCCGGGGCGAGCCGCCATGTGCACGTGACCATCACCCAGCCCTGCGCCGAGGCGCTGCCGGTGCTGACCGCGACGGGCGTGCCCCTGTCCACGGACCTGCACGACTGGGACGGGGAGAACCCGTACCACGAGCCCTTCGCCCACACGGCGGACGTCGTCTTCCTGTCGGCCGCCGCGCTGACCGACCCCGAGCGGACGATGCGGCGCATCGCCGAGCGGGGGAGGGCCGTCGTGGTCGTCGCCACCGCCGGAGCGGAGGGCTCCCTTCTGCTGGCCGACGGCGAGCTGATCCGCGTGCCCGCGGAGTCGCCGCCCGCGCCGGTGGTGGACTCCAACGGCGCGGGCGACGCCTTCGCCGCCGCGTTCCTCTACGGCCGCCTCGCCGGCGAGCCGCCCGAGACCTGCGCCCGCTACGGCGCGGTCGCGGGTGCGTACGCCTGCACGGTCCCGGCCTCCCGAGCGGAGTCGATGGACCGGGCCGAACTGCTCAAACGGGCGGCGGAACCGAGACCCTGAACCGACCGGACAACAGGGCCGGGCGCCTGCAGCAGCCGGACAGCAGGGCCGGGCTCCGGCATCGGCCGGAGTGCCAGGGCCCAGCCCCCGAACCGGCCGCACAGCGGGTCAGTGTCAGTTCACTGCGCCGCCCGGATGTCAGAGCCGAGCCCCTGTGCCCGCCGGACGGCGGAATCGGGACCCTGCACCAGCCCGGCGGCGGAACCGAGCCCCTGCGCCGTGCGCCGGCCCGACGGCAGAGCCGAGGCGGCACCGGCCCGGTCCGGGTCAGTGCCCGCGCGCGTCGTGGATGTCGTTCGTCGCCTCGATCTTCTTCCACGACTTCGGCTGGGCCACCGCCGTGCCCGCCTTCGCCGGGGAGGCGCCGCCTGCCGCCGGCGCGGCCGGCTTCGACGGCTGGAACAGCCAGGTGTCGAACAGTGCCGCGAGGGGCTTGCCGGACACCTGCTCGGCGTACTTCTGGAAGTCGGCCACCGAGGCGTTGCCGTACGCGTGCTCCTGCGGCCAGCCCTTGAGGATGCGGAAGAACGCGTCGTCACCGATCGCGTCGCGCAGCGCCTGGATGGCGAGCGCTCCACGGTCGTACACGGCGATGTCGAACTGGTCGTCCGGGCCGGGGTCGCCGGGCTTGACCGTCCAGAACGCGTCGGTGGCCGGATGGGAGGCGTACACATAGTCGGCGAGTTCCTGCGTGGTGCCCTCGCCCTCGTGCTCCGACCACAGCCACTGCGCGTACCGGGCGAATCCCTCGTTGATCCAGATGTCCTTCCAGCCCTTCAGCGACACGTCGTCGCCGTACCACTGGTGGGCCAGCTCGTGCACGACCACGGAGGTGTTGGAGCCGTTCGCGAACTGCTTCGGGCTGTAGTAGACGCGGGTCTGGGTCTCCAGCGCGTACCCGGTGGTGGTGTTCGGCACGTATCCGCCGGCCGTGCTGAACGGATACGGCCCGAAATAGCCGCTGAGCCAGTCGACGATCTCCCCGGTGCGCTCCACGCTCGCCCGCGCGGCCCCGTCGTTGTCGCCGAGGTCCTGGCTGTAGGCGTTGATGACCGGCACTCCACCGTCGGAGGTGCTGGTCGTGATGTCGAACTTGCCGATGGCGAGGGTGGCCAGATAAGTCGCCTGCGGCTTGTTCTGCCGCCAGTTGTAGCGGGTCCAGCCCAGCTTCGAACTGGTCGACTGGAGGGTGCCGTTGGAGAGGACCTGGGTGCCGTCCGGCACGGCCACCGACACGTCGTAGGTGGCCTTGTCGCTCGGGTGGTCGTTGCTCGGGAACCACCACCAGGCGGCCTCGGGCTCGTCGGCCGCGACGGCGCCGTCGGGCGTGCGGTGCCAGGTGTTGAAGCCGTAGGCGCTCTTCGTCGACGGCACCCCGCTGTAGCGGACCACCACCGTGATCGGCGTGCCCTTGGCCAGCGGCGTCTTCGGCGTGATCACCAGCTCGTGCTGCCCCGAGGTGGTGAAGGCGGCCTTCGCTCCGTTGACCCGTACCTCGCTCACGTCCAGCAGGAAGTCCAGGTCGAAGCTGGACAGGTCCTGGGTGGTCCGCGCCAGGATCGTCGCCGTGCCCTGCAGCGCGTCCGTCTTCGGCTGGTACTGCAGCCTCAGGTCGTAGTGCGAGACGTCGTAGCCGCCGTTGCCGTAGTCGGGGTAGTAGGGGTCGCCGATGCCCGGCGCGCCGGGGGAGAAGCTCGCGGCCGATGCCGGGATCGCCAGCAGGAGGGAGGCCGCCGCGAGTGCGCCCGGCGCGATGATTCTGCGGTGCACGTCAGCTCCAAGTCGTCTGGACTGCAAGTCCGTTGGGGAAATCCGTCAGGGATCACTGTTCGGAGCCTATTCAGTCCCTGTGGCCCCTGCCCTGTCCATGGCCCCCGCTGTCACACGATCGCCATTCAGCCGTCACGTGCCCACGGAGTGCCGCAAAGCCCTCTTCTGCGACGGGAGTTCACCGGAGTAGCGTCCGTGCATGCCGATACGCACCCTCCTCCGCACGCGCTTCACGATCTGGAGAGCGCTCGCGACCGCGGTCGTCGCCATCCTGACGGCCGCCTTCCTCACCCCGTCCGCCGCACACGCCGCCACCGGCGCGAGCCGGGCCCCGCGCGAGAGCCGGCCCGTCTACTCCTACGCCCATGCCGTCCGCGAGTCCGTCTGGGTGGACACGGGGCTCGACGGGGACGGCGACGGCCACACCGACCGCGTCGCCGCCGACATCGTCCGGCCCGCCGAACCAGCCCGCCAGGGCCGCAAGGTGCCCGTCATCATGGACGCCAGCCCCTACTACTCCTGCTGCGGACGCGGCAACGAGAGCCAGGTCAAGACGTACGACGCGCAGGGCCACGTCGTGCAGATGCCGCTGTTCTACGACAACTACTTCGTGCCCCGCGGCTACGCGTTCGTCGGCGTCGACCTCGCCGGCACCAACCGCTCCGACGGCTGCGTCGACGTCGGCGGCCGCTCCGACATCCAGTCCGCGAAGGCCGTCATCGACTGGCTGAACGGCCGCGCCAAGGCGTACACCAGCCGGACCGGGACCAAGACCGTCCGAGCGACCTGGACCAACGGCCGCACCGGCATGATCGGCAAGAGCTGGGACGCCACGATCGCCAACGGCGTCGCCGCCACCGGCGTGAACGGCCTGAAGACCATCGTCCCGATCAGCGGCATCTCCTCCTGGTACGACTACTACTTCGCGCAGGGCGCCCCGCTGTACGACGGCGGCCCCGGCGAACTGGCCGGTTACGTCGAGAGCGACGCCGCGCACGCCCACTGCGCCGCCGTACAGAAGAAACTCGCCGACGGCAGCCCGCGCAGCGGCGACTGGACACCGCTGTGGACCGAGCGGGACTACGTCCAGGACGCGGCCAAGGTGCGCGCCAGCGTGTTCCTGGTGCACGGCATGCAGGACCTCAACGTCCGCACCAAGCACTTCGGCCAGTGGTGGGACGCGCTGGCGAAGCACGGCGTCGAGCGCAAGATCTGGCTGTCCCAGACCGGCCATGTCGACCCCTTCGACTACCGGCGCGGCGCCTGGGTGGACACCCTGCACCGCTGGTTCGACCATGAACTCCTCGGCTACGACAACGGCATCGACCGCGAGCCGATGGCCGACATCGAACGCCACCCCGACCAGTGGGTCACCTCCCGCGTATGGCCCCCGCAGACCACCCGCATCACCGTTCTGCACCCGGCTCCCGGCACCCAGGCGGGCGTCGGCACGCTCGGCCTGCGCCCGGCCACCGGCACCGAGACCCTCACCGACGACCCGAAGCTGAGCGAGACCGACTGGGCGGCGCACCTCACCACGCCGACCCCGGAGAAGGCCGGCTTCCTCACCGCGCCGCTCAGCCATGATCTGCGCCTGTCCGGCTCGTCCACCGTGACGGTGACCGCGACACCGACCACCACCTCGGCCCACCTGTCCGCCGTCCTGGTCGACCTCGGCCCGGACACCATCCGCGACTACGCCGACGCCGCCGAGGGCATCACCACCCTCACCAACCGCACCTGCTGGGGCGAGAGCACGGCCGGGGACAGCGCCTGTTTCAAGGAGACGGCGGCCAGGACGGCCAAGGTCGACTACACCGTGTTCAGCCGCGGCTGGGCCGACCTCGGCCACTACGCCTCGCTCGACAAGGGCGTCCCGCTCACCCCGGGCAAGGCGTACACGATGACTCTCCGCCTCGCCGCGACCGACCACGTCGTTCCCGAGGGCCACCGGCTGGCCCTGATCATCGCGGGCACGGACAAGGACCTCATCGACCCGCCCGCCACGAAACCGACGCTCACGGTGTCCCTGTCGGGTACGACGGCCGGGCTCCCGCTGGTCGGTGGGGCGGCGGCGTTCGCCCGGGCCACCGGTGGTACGACGGCCATGGCCCCCGCCCCGGCACGGCTGATCGGCGTCCGCGCACCGCACGCCGCCCAGCACGTTCCGGCGAACTGACCGACCCCGGTCACTGCGTGGCTTGGGCCGTCCGGCGGCCGCGGCTCCGTCGTGGCCGGTCGCGCCCACGCGGCGGAGCCGCATATCGCCGCG
>NZ_JBEPBF010000190.1:0-13512 GCF_040298985.1 Streptomyces sp. NPDC001093
TGTGCGTCGTCTGCTGCTGACCAGCCGTCGGGGTGAACAGGCCCCTGGGATGCGGGAGTTGGCGCAAGAGCTGTCCGCCCTGGGTGCCGAGGTGATCCCGCCTCGCCGACCTCCTGATGGACCGCAAACGGCGTCATCTGGTCCGCCCGGTCGCCGCGCTCGCCAAGGCCGACGGCTCGGTGATGGTCCCCGCGCGCGTGTACGGCGCCGCCCGCCGGCTCGCCCGCACGCCCTACCGGACGGGCCTCGAGGTGCTGGCCGAGCGGCTGATGCGGCGCCACTTCGACGAGCCCGGGGGAGCGGTCGGCGCGTCCCTCGCCGCGCTGACCTGGGCCAGACCCGGGCCGGCGGCCCGCTGGCTGACGGGGGAGGCACTGGCCGAAGTATCGGTTCTGCTGCAGGCGGAGGCGGACCGCTCGGCAACCGGCGTCCAGCGTCCCGGCGAGTACCGCGCGCGTGCCGCCCTCGCCCGCCACGCCGCCGACCTGCGCGTCCTGGAACAGGCCGCCGAGATCCGCTCCCAGCGCCTGCACGCGCCGTTCCTCGACAACCAGGTCGTCCGCGCCTGCCGCGCCCTCCCGGAGGCCCTGCGCGTCCAGCCCGGGGCTCGTTCCGCGATCCTCCGTACGGTCCTGGAGGGCGCCGGCGTCACCGACCTCCCGCCCGGCTGGGGCGCCCCCTCCCACGCCTCCTCGGCCGCGGCCGCACGCACGGGCCTGCGCGTGGCGGCGGACCCCCTCCAGGACCTCTTCGCCACCCCCCTGCTGGCCGACGCCGGCCTGGTGGAGGCCCGCGTCATCCGCAAGGCCCTGCGCGCCGCCGCCGGCGGCGACCCCCTCCCCCTCGACGGCCTCGCCGACCTCGTCTCCCTCGAACTCTGGCTCCACCGCCTGCTCTCCCGCCGCGGAACGTGCTGGACGGGAACTCCGGCACGAGCGCGTGCGGTGCCCTCCGGGATCCAGCCGAGGAGGGGAGCCTTGGCCTCCGGCGCGTGAAGGCCGGGGACGCTGGTCCCCGCGACGCCGGTGAGCGACCCACCTCGGCCCGCCCCACCCCAGCGCCGCCCCGCCCCAGCGCCGGGCACCGGTCGGGCGCCGCCGGCGAAACCCCCGTGCCCCCCACCCCGCACCCCCGCGACAATGACCAGGTGCGGTACAGAATCCTGGGCGTGGCCCAAGCAGCGGACGGCCAGGGCACCCCCGTACCCATCGGCGGCCCGCGCCTGCGCACGCTCCTCACCGCCCTGGCCCTGCGCCCAGGCCGCACCACCACCCCCGAAACCCTCATCGACGAGATCTGGGCCGACGACCATCCGAGCGACGCCCCCGCCGCCCTCCAGGCCCTCGTCGGCCGCCTCCGCCGCACCCTCGGCCACCACACCGTCGCCTCCGCCCCGGGCGGCTACCGCCTCGAGGCGACCGAGGACGACGTCGACCTGTACGTCTTCGAGCGCCTGGTCCTCACCGGCACCGAGGCCCTCACCACCGGCGACCCGGCCACCGCCCACCGCACCCTCACCGAGGCCCTCGCCCTCTGGCACGGTCCCGCCCTCGCCGACCTCCCCGACCGCAGCGCCGCCACCCGCCCGGAGGCCCTGCGCCTGGAGGCCACCCGCGCGCGTGCCGCCGCCGCCCTCGACCTCGGCCGCGCCCCGGACGTCGTACCGGAACTGGCGGAACTCACCACGGTGCACCCGTTGGACGAGCCCCTGCACGCCCTGCACATCCGGGCCCTGCGCGACGCCGGCCGCACCGCCGACGCCCTCGCCGCGTACGAGTCCGCCCGCCGCACCCTCGCCGACACCCTCGGCACCGACCCGGGCCCGGAACTCAGAGCCCTGCACGCGTCGTTGCTCAGGCAGCAGGGACCGGGGCAGCCGAGGGTCTCCGAGTCGTCCCCCACTCCCGCCCAACCCCCCGAGCGCACCGGCAATCTCCGCCCCCGCCTGACGTCCTTCGTCGGGCGGGAACCGGAACTCGAGGCCATTCGTTCCGATGTGCACAGGGCCCGCCTGGTCACGCTCACCGGACCGGGCGGCTCGGGAAAGACCCGCCTCGCCGAGGAGGCCGCCGCAGGGCTCCCCCAGGCATGGCTGGTCGAGCTGGCCCCGCTCGACCATCCGGAGGCGGTGCCCGGCGCCGTGGTCAGCGCGCTCGGTCTGCGCGAGACCGTGCTGCTGACCAACGAGCTGGCGGCCCCGCAGGCCGACCCCGTCGCCCTGCTGATCGAGTACTGCGCCCCGCGCAGCCAACTCCTGATCCTTGACAACTGCGAACATGTCGTCGGCGCGGCCGCCGCCCTCGCCGAGACCCTCCTCACCCACTGCCCGGGGCTCACGATCCTCGCGACCAGCCGTGAACCCCTGGGCGTCCCCGGTGAGTCGGTGCGCCCGGTCGAGCCCCTCGTCCCGGAGCAGGCGCACCGCCTGTTCGCCGAGCGCGCGAAGGCCGTCCGTCCCGACGCCGACGCGGTGCTCTCCGACACCGGGGCCGTGGCGGAGATCTGCCGCCGCCTGGACGGGCTGCCGCTCGCCATCGAGCTGGCCGCCGCCCGGCTCAGGCTGCTGACCCCACGGCAGATCGCCGACCGGCTCGACGACCGCTTCCGCCTGCTCACCTCCGGAAGCCGTACGGTCCTGCCCCGCCAGCAGACCCTGCGCGCGGTCGTCGACTGGTCCTGGGACCTGCTGGACGAGCGCGAGCGCACGGTGTTGCGCGAGGCGTCCGTCTTCGCCGGCGGCTGGGACCTCGCGGCGGCCGAGGCTGTGTGCACCGGCCCGGCGGCCGACCTGATCGGCGCCCTCGTCGACAAGTCCCTCGTCGTGGCCGCACCCAGCGGCCCCGACGGCTCCGGCGGCATGCGCTACCGCATGCTGGAGACCATCCACGAGTACGCCACCGAGCGCGCCGCCGAGGTCCCCGGACTGCGTGCCACGGCCGAGCGCCGGCATCGCGCGTGGGTGCGAGCGCTGGTCGAGGAGGCCGAACCGCGTCTGCGGTCGGGGGACCAACTGCCGTGGATCTCCCGCCTGGAGACCGAGCTGGACAACGTCCGGGCGGCCCTGGACCGCTCCGTGCGCGCCGGCGACGAGCCGGAGGCGGGCGCGATCGTCCTGGCCATCGGCTGGTTCTGGTGGCTCCGCAACCACCGCCAGGAGGCGGTGGCCTGGGTCCGCCTGGTCCTCCGCCTGGGCGTGGCCCTGGACACCCTGGCGACCCCGACGCCCTCGGCTTCGCCGAACCCCTCGGCGAGTGCGGACCCTCTCGGGGCCGGCCCCGACCTGATGTCCCTGGTGGAGTCGGCCGACCCGGTGGGCGCCTTCCTCGCCGTGCCCGACGGCGAGGCCGGGCATCCGCTGCGGGAGCTGCGGATGGACCTGCGGATGCTCGACCTTTTCCTGACCTTCGAATCGGGCACCGAGCACCTCGCGGCCGACCCACGCGCCCCGGAGTACATCGCGCGCGTCCGCGCCGCCTACGAGTGCGGTGGCCCCCAAGCCGCCCGGCTCCCGGGCATCGTGTGGCCGCTGACCGCCTACTACCTGGGCGGCCTGGTGGACGTCGGCCCGTACCTGGCGGCGGCCGTGGCCAACTGCCGTGCGTACGGCGGCGACTGGGAGATCGGCGTCTCCCTGATGTACCGCACCCATGTGGTCGTCGACTCCCCGGGCAACCTGCGGGGCGTGGACGAGGACCTGACCGAGCTACGCACGCTCAGCCGGCGCGTCGGGGACCGCTGGATGCGGGCCCAGGTGTGCAGCGCGGCCGGCGAGGCGGCCATGGCCCGCGGCAGGTTCGCCGAGGCGCGCGGTGAGTACGAGGAGGCACTGCGCCTGGCCTACGAGGTGGGGGCGTACGCCGAGTCGCCGTTCCTGCTGGCCCGGCTCGCCGAGATCTCCTACCGCTCCGGCGACCCGAAGACCGCGCTGGCCGCCCTGGAGGAGGCGGGAACGGCCGCCGACCGGTACGGGGTGCCGGAGTCGCGTGCCTTCGTGCTGCTGCTGCGCGCCCACATCGCCCTGCACGAAGGGCAGACCGCCCGTGCCCGCGAGCTGTACGAGGAGACCCGCGCCACGGCCCGCGGCGGCACCCCGCCACCGCAGTTCGAGGCGGCCCTGCGCAGTGTCGAGGCGCTCCTGGCCGCCGACGAGTCGGGCCCCGCCCACGGGCTGCCGATCGCCGCCGAGGCGCTCCGCGTGGCCGTGGCCCAGCGGTGCGCCGAGTCGATCACGGCGGGGCTGGTGGACCTCGCGGCCGGCCTGCGGGCCCGGTGCGGCGATCTGGCCGGTGCGGTCCGGCTGTTCGCCGCCGCGGACCACTGGCGCGACGGCAATCCGCGTCCCGAGCCGGAACGCGGCGAGGCCGTCCGGGTGCAGGCCGACGCCCGCGCGGCCCTGCCGCCCGGGCGGTACGCGGCCGAGCGCGCCCGGGGCTCGTCCCTCGGCGTGGCCGACGTACTGCGGGAGCTCGGCGCGGCGGAGGCGGCCGTCGAACGCGGCCGGTGAGGACCACCACCGTTCTCCCGGCCTTCCGTTCTCCCGGCCGTCCCGTCTACCGGCAGGTAAGCCGGGACTCCGCCCAGTCCGCGAGCGCCGCCTGGTCGAAGACGTCGCCGTGCGGCCGTACGACGAGCCGTACGGTCCTGCGCCCGGTGAGGTCCACATGGACGGGCACGGCCCGGTCGTGTCCCTTGACCATCCCGGACTGCCACAGCCGGACCCCGTCGGCCCAGACGGAGAAGGACACCTTGCCGAGGCCGAGCGTCATGTCGTCCACGCCGGCCAGTGCGTCGTAGGCGGTGCACTGCCGGTTGAGGGCGATGAGGACGGAGGACTCGCCGTGCACGGTCACCCCGCGCGCGTACTGCTCGCCGCCGATCGACATGCCGTAGCGCTGCCACACCCAGCTGCTCTCGGCGAGCTGGATCTCGGGCCTGGTGCCGTCGCCGTCGACGTCGTAACCGAGGTCGCTCAGCTCGTAGACGGTGGGCGCGGGCGGCGGGGTGGGCGTCGGGGTCGGTCTGGGAGTCGGTGTCGGCGTGGGGGTGGGCGTCGGGGTGGGCCTGGGAGCCGGCCTGGGCGCCGGTTTCGGAGTGGGCGTCGGCGTCGGGGTGGGGGCCGGCTCGGGCGCGAGCACCACGGGCTCCGGCGCGGGCGCGAGCACCACGGGCTCCGGCGAGGGCTTCTTCCCCGGCGGGGCCGGCGTCGACGCCGGGGGCCGTACGACGGGCGCGGACGGCGACGGCCTGGCGACCTCCTTCGCCGGCGGATGGCTGTCGTTCACCAGGGCCAGTGCCACCGCGGCGGCGGCCACCGCGACCACACCGGCGGCTATCCCCGCCTTCACCGGTGCCCCGAGCCCCTCCGAGGCAGCGGCACCGCCCGCACCGCCGGCCCCGCCGGACGACGACCCGGCACCCGCCGCGGCGGCACCCGCCGCCCCCGCCCCGGCGCTGCCGGCGATGATGCCGAGCGCCTTGGCGTACCCGGCGGCGCCGAACCAGCCGATGACCGCGACCGGGACGACACCGGGGATGCCGCCGGCGACCTCTTCGATCTGCGCGGCCGCCAGCCGGCACCTGGCGCATTCCTCCAGGTGCTTGCGCAGGCCCCGTTCGGCGCGGATGCGCAGTTTGCGGCGGGCGTAGGTGCCGAGCTGGTCGGCGTAGCGGGCGCACTCCTCGTCACCGGCGAGGGAGGCGCTGACGTGGGCCTGGAGGTAGGCCTGCTTCAGCCCCTCGCGGGCGCGGCTCGCCAGCACGCGGGTGCCGTTGGCGTCCAGCCCGAACAGCACGGCCACTTCACTCGGGGACTCGTCCTCCACCTCGGTGTGCCACAGCACGGCCTGCCAGCGCTCGGGCAGCGAACGGAAGGCCCGCATCGCCATGGACTGCTCGGCCTCGTGCATCGCGCGCACATCGGCGCCGAGGTCCAGAGTGCCGTCGTCGGAGACCTCGGAGGCGCGCGCGGACCGCTGGGCGAAGACGGCGAAGTCGTCCACGAGCTGCTCGCGCCGGGCGGACTTGGTCCAGTGCGCGGCCACGCGCCGCACGGAGGTCAACAGATAGGCCCGCACGGCGTGCTCGGGCCCCGATCCGCCGCGCACCGCCTGCAGCATCCGGGCGAAGACCTCGGCCGTCAGGTCGTCGGCGGTGTGCCCGTCCCGGCAGCAGGTGCGCGCATACCGCCGCACGGAGTCCGCGTGCCGCCGGTAGAGCTCCGCGTAGGCGGAGTCGTCACCGCCGCGCATCCGCCCGATCAGCTCGCCGTCGTCGGGCGGCATCTCCCGGGCCGGCGGCAGCACGCTGCCCTCGCGCTGGGCCGGCACGCTCTTCCCGCTCCGTCCGGCGGAGGAAGCCGGACGCCCGCCCTGTTTCGGCACCTGGGGCGGGGTCGGTCCCGCGGCGGCCTCCGCACCCGCGTCGTCACCGCGTGACTCGTCCCACCCGTCAACGCCCATCGCGGAAAGCCCCCGACGCCGGCCCAGCCCAACCCGTCACCGGCTCAGAGTGCCACATTGTCTTTTGTTCAAGGATCCCTTGTTCACGGCATCCACTCATCCGAGGGCCCTTGTCAGCACAGACCTCCGGCCGCCACTCGAATGAGTGAGCCGCAGTTCCGGCAGGGGCGCGGGGAACTGCGCGACCAGCCCCCACGCACCCGCAGCCCGACGGCTACGGCATCACTCACCCCCAACCGGCTACCGAACCCCCTACGCCGGCCGCGACCGCAACCCCTCCAGCAGGATGTCCAGCAGCCGCGCGGAAGCCGCCGCCTGCTGAGCCGCATCCGGCAGGGACGGCGCCGCCGTGGCGATCACCAGCAGCACATCCCCCACGGACACGTCCGCCCGCAGCTCACCAGCCGCCCGCGCCCGCTCCACCAACTGCCCGACCACATCGAGCAACGCCCCGACCCCGCCGTCGTCAGCGGCCCCGGCGGACTCCCCGGGCACCAGCCGAAGCTCACCGGCCCCCGGCTGCACCCGCTGCTGAGGCACCCGGGCCTCCTCGGCGGGCGCCACGCCCGAACCACCCGACCCGGCCGGACCGGCGGAGCCCTGCGCGGAGCCGACCCGCAGGACCTGCGGCGGCAGCAACCGCCCCGCCCCCGACGCCACGGACGTCCGCAGGAACCGGGACAGCGCCGACCACGGCTCGTCCTCCTGCCCGAGCGCGGCCCGCGCCTGCTCGGTCAGCCGCGCGGTCTCCTCCTCGGCTATCCGCCGGACCAGCACGTCCTTGCTGGGAAAGCGCCGGTACACCGTGCCGACACCCACCCGGGCCCGCCGGGCCACGTCCTCCATCGGCGCGCCGTACCCCAGCTCGCCGAAGACCTCACGTGCCGCGCGCAGCACGTGCTCCAGATTGCGCTGTGCGTCCACCCGCAGCGGTGTCGTACGCGCCGCGTCCGCGCGTCCGTTGCCCACCGCCGCGCTCATCGCCCCGCCACCCGGTGCGATGGTGGCTGCGGATGACCAATGCGTGTCCTGAACATGCATGTGTTTCCCCCGGTAATGACGTCTCCCCCCGGAGACTCCCCGTCAGTGATCCGAAGTGCGTGGAACTGACGTCCTTCTCGACCGGGCCCGGCCGTCGCGGCACCCGTTCGACCACATTCCCTACACCCCGTCGACACACGAACATAGTTGAGAGGAAGTCAATTCAGAAGGGGCAGGTTCCGCACAGTGCGCCCCCCGATCGGAGTACGGGTCTCGTACGTCCCGTTTCCGCACCTTCGCTCCCCCACGCCCGCACCCGCTGACCTGCCCCCTTTCGTCCCGCCCCGACACCGCTCCCGCCGGTGCGCACACCTGGCGGCCGGTCACACAAATTGCCGGGGCTGTGGACAAACAACAGCGCCGGGTGCGTCATGGGATGGTGAAGGAACGTGCGCGCATTCTGGTTGTCGGCGGCGGCTACGTCGGGATGTACACGGCACTGCGGCTGCAGCGGAGGCTGAAGGCCGAGCTCAGGCGGGGTGAGGTCGACATCACCGTCGTCACTCCCGACCCCTACATGACGTACCAGCCGTTCCTCCCCGAAGCGGCCGCCGGTTCGATTTCCCCTCGGCATGTCGTCGTACCACTGCGTCGTGTCCTGGACCAGTGCCACGTAGTCGTCGGGGAGGTGACGTCCGTCGACCACGCGGTGCGCACCGCCGCCGTCACCACGCTCGCCACCGCCGAGGAGGGAAAACCGGCCGAACTCCTCGGTTACGACGAGCTAGTGCTGGCCCCCGGCTCGATCTCCCGCACTCTGCCCATCCCCGGCCTCGCCGAGTACGGCATCGGCTTCAAGACCGTCGAAGAGGCCATCGGCCTGCGCAACCACGTCATCGAGCAGATGGACATCGCCTCCTCCACCCGCGACCCCGCGATCCGCGACGCCGCCCTCACCTTCGTCTTCGTCGGCGGCGGCTACGCGGGCGTGGAGGCGCTCGCCGAACTGGAGGACATGGCCCGCTACGCCGCCCGCTACTACCACAACGTCCGCCCCGAGGACATGAAGTGGATCCTCGTGGAGGCCACCGACCGCATCCTCCCCGAGGTCGGCGAGGAGATGGGCCGCTACACCGTCACCCAGCTGCGCCGCCGCAACATCCAGGTCCTCCTCGACACCCGCCTGGACTCCTGCGCCGGCCGCGTCGCCGTCCTCAGCGACGGCCAGCGCTTC
Source organism: Streptomyces sp. NPDC001093 (assembly GCF_040298985.1). Taxonomy (NCBI): domain Bacteria; kingdom Bacillati; phylum Actinomycetota; class Actinomycetes; order Kitasatosporales; family Streptomycetaceae; genus Streptomyces; species Streptomyces sp. NPDC001093. The sequence continues at coordinate 8,674 of NZ_JBEPBF010000190.1, forward strand.
CCGACCCGTACGGTCGTGTGGACCGCCGGCGTCAAGCCCAGCCCCCTGCTCGCCGCCACCGACCTGCCGCTCACCGCGCGCGGCCGGCTGAGGTGCACCGCCCAGCTGACCGTCGACGGCACGGAGCACGCCTGGGCGGCCGGGGACGCGGCCGCCGTACCCGACGTCACCGCCGCGGAACCCGGCACCGAGACCGCCCCCAACGCCCAGCACGCCGTCCGCCAGGCCCGCACCCTCGGCGACAACATCGCCCACGCGCTGCGCGGCGAGCCCCTTGAGACGTACGCCCACAAGTACGTCGGCTCGGTCGCCTCCCTCGGCCTGCACAAGGGCGTCGCCCAGGTCTACGGGCGCAGGCTGAAGGGCTACCCTGCCTGGTTCATGCACCGCGTGTACCACCTCAACAGGGTGCCCACCTTCAACCGAAAGGCCCGCGTGCTGGCGGAATGGACCCTGGCGGGACTCTTCAAGCGGGAGATCGTCTCGCTCGGTTCGCTCGAACATCCGCGAGCGGAGTTCGAACTCGCTGCCGGTGGAAAGCCTCCTCACAGCCCCTCGGACGACCCGAAGGGGTCGTCCTGACCGGAGCAAGGAACTACCCGGCCCGCCCAGGCGTCTGACCGATGTCGCCGCGGCGCGCCCCCTGCCAGACTGCCCCACGTCCTCGGACGAGCCACCCGCCCGCCCTCAGCACCCACGAGGCTTCTTCCCAAGTGAACTTCACGCGCTGGAGCGCCCGGCTCCCCGGAACGCAGCGCCGCGCCGCCGCGCGGAACGAGACCCCGGTCTCCCCGGACCGGCGGGGGGAAGGCTCCGTGCCCGCGGCCCGCGCCGGACAGCGGGCCGACGGCACAGCCCCGGTGCCCGCCGTCGACGAACTGCCCGCGCGCGACGTCCTCGACCGCGTCCCGGCCCTGGTCGCCCTGGTGCACGGCCCCGACCACCGCATCGCGTACCTCAACGACGCCTACGTGACGGCCTTCGGCGTACGGTCCATGGGCACACCCGCCCGCGAGGCGCTGCCCGAACTCGCCGAACTGGGCCTGCTCCCGCTCCTCGACCAGGTGCTGCGCAGCGGCAAGCCCCGCACCCTGAAGTCCCGCAAGGCCGTGGACGGCCGCTCCTACACGTTCACCTGCACCCCGGTCGACGAGGACGGCGACCGCGACGGCGGCGTGCTCGTCTTCGCCACCGACGTCACCGACCACGCCGAGGCCGGAGAGCGGCTGCGCGCCAGCGAGCGCCGCCAGCGCGAGACGGCGGTGACCCTCCAGCGGTCCCTGCTCCCGCAGGAACTGGAACAGCCCGACGACCTGCGCATCGCCGCCACCTACCACCCCGGCGGCACCGAGGCCGCGGTCGGCGGTGACTGGTACGACGTGATCACCCTCGGCGGCGGCCGCACGGCCCTGGTGATCGGCGACGTCATGGGACGGGGTGTGCGGGCAGCGGCGGTCATGGGCCAATTGCGTACGGCCGTCCGGGCCTACGCCCGCCTGGACCTCCCCCCGCACGAGGTGCTCCAGCTGCTGGACGGCCTCGCCACCGAGATCGACCCCAACCAGATCGCCACCTGCGTCTACGCCGTCCACGACCCCAACGAGGGAAGGTTGGTGTACGCCTCCGCCGGGCACCTGCCGATCCTGGTCCGCGACGAGAACGGGACCGTCTCCCGCGCCGACGAGCCCACCGGCCCGCCGCTCGGCACCGGCGGCTGGATGCACGCGTCGGGCTCCATCGCCCTCGGCCCGGGCTCCACGGCCGTCCTCTACACGGACGGCCTGGTCGAACGCCGCGACGAGGACCTGGACGAGGGCATCGCGGCCCTCGAAGGCGCCCTCGCCGGAGCCACCGGCTCCCCGCAGGTCGTCTGCGACCGCCTGGTCCGCTCGGCCGGCGTCACCGCCGACCACGACGACGACGTGGCCGTCCTCGTCCTCCAGCACCCCGCCCGTACGGGCCCCGACGGCGACCTCTTCCGCAACGCGGCCCTGGAACTCCTCGGCGGCGTCGAAGCGGCTCCCCGCGCCCGCGCGTTCGCCTCCGGCGTGCTGACGAGTTGGCGCTTCCCGGTCGAGCTCCACGATCTCGGTGTCCTCGCCGCGAGCGAGTTGGTCGCCAACTCCCTCCAGCACGGCACCCCGCCCATGCGGCTCCGGCTCCGCCGCACCGACCGCCGCCTGATCATCGAGGTGACGGACGGGGACGATCACCTTCCCCGACGCCGGCGCGCGGAACCGGGGGACGAGTCGGGCCGGGGCATCGCCATCGTGGCGACGATCGCGTCCCACTGGGGCTGCCGCCGGACACCTGGCGGCGGCAAGGCTGTGTGGTGCGAGTTCGTGCTGCCGAAGAGCTAGGCGCCGCGCGGGGGACCCGGCCGTTGCCGGGTGCGGGTCGGTGGGGGCTGGCCGCCCGGTTCCCCGCGCCCCTGGGGAGCCGCAGCCCCGTCGCCATCGAGACGCGGCACCTCTCAGCGACCAGCACCCCACACGCGCCCCGCAGCAGCACCCGGTGCCTTACGCCTCCGCGGCCACCGGCTCCGCGGGCGTCCCGCCCCGGGCGACCACCCGGGTGCCACGCGCCGCCCACGGCCGGTCCTGGACGGGGGTGAGCCGCCGCCCCAGCCGCAGCGCCAGCACCGTGATCCCCAGCGAGAACAGCAGGAACGTCACGATGTACGGCCCGTGCAGCGAGGCACCCAGCGGCCCGCCCACCGCCGGACCGACCGCCAGCGCCAACTGCTTGACCAGCGCAAACGCAGAGTTGTACTGCCCGGCCATCCCCTCGGGAGCCAAGTCCGCGACCAGCGGAGCGACCGTCGGCGACAGCATCGCCTCACCCAGTCCGAACAGCGCGTACGTCGACACGAACGCGGCCGTCGCCATCTCCTGGCTGCCGTGCCCCAGCCCCGCGTACCCGGCCGCCAGCCAGGCCACGGCCCAGATCAGACCGACACCGGCGATGACCCGGGACCGCCGGCTGCGCTCCACGAACCTCAGCACGGCGAACTGGGCGACCACGATCATCAGCGTGTTCGCGGCCAGGGCCGTCCCCAGCGCGGAGGTGGATATCCCGGCGGCCTCGACGCCGTACGCGCTCAGCCCGGACTCGAACTGGCCGTAGCAGGCGAAGAACAGCACGAAGCCCAGCACACACAGCTGCACCATCGCCCGGTTTCCGAGCAGCCGCTTCCAGCTGCCCTGCGCCGACTGGGCCGGGGCATCCTCGATCCGCGGCGAGTGCGGCATCCGCACGGTCGCCATCACTCCGACCAGCAGCAGGAACATCGCCGCTTCGATCGCGAACAGCAGCGTGAACGACGACACGCGCGTGGCGTCGACGAGATGACCGCCGATGAGACCGCCTGTACCGAGCCCCAGGTTCTGCAGGAAGAACTGCATGGCGAACGCCCGCGACCGCGTGTCGGCGGTGGAGCAGTCCACGATCATCGTCGCCAGAGCCGGCTGCATCACGGCCTGCCCGGCACCGAGCGCCGCGGCCGACAGCAGTACGGCGACGGAGTTGCCCGCGAGTCCCAGGCTCAGCGCGCCGAGCGCGGCGGTGACCAGGGCGGCGAGCAGGACCGGCAGCGGGCCGCGCCGCACGATCGCCCTGCCGGCGAACGGCAGCACGATCAGCGCGGCCACGGCGAAGACGGCGAGCACGAGTCCCGCCGTCATGGCTCCCAGTCCTCGCACCTGCGCCACGTAGACGTACAGGTAGGGGACGGTGAAGCCGAGCCCGAACGCGCTGAGTGCGTTGCCCACGTGGATCCGGCGCATCGCTGCGCCCATCGCCCTGGTCACGTTCACCTCTCTCACTAGTTAGACCTGAAGACTTCAAAGCTAAAGTTCGAAGCTAAAGACTACACATGGAAGGACTTCAACGCAAAGGGCCTGCGTGCGATACTGCGGCCATGGCCGACACAGCCCCCGACGTCACAGAGCCGACGCTCGAAGAGCAGATCGCCGCCTACCAGCGCGAGTTCCGGGACCTGGATCCCCAGGTCGAGAAGATCGTGTCGGCGCTCTCCCGGCTCAACCGCCGCATGAACGTCGCGTACGGCCGCCAGACCGCCGGCCTGGGCATCAGCAACGCGGAGTGGGAGGTGCTCAAGGCACTCGTCCTCTCCGGCGCCCCCTACCGCATGGGCCCCAGCGACCTCGCCAAGCGCCTCGGTCTCACCCCGGCCGCGATGACCCACCGGATCGACCGCCTGGTGGCCGAGGGGCTCGTCACCCGGGAGCGTGACGAGTCCAACCGCGTCCGGGTGATCGTGGAGCTGACCCCGGAGGGCCGTGAGAAGTGGCTGGAGGCCATGCGCCTCGCGACCGTCTTCGAGGAGGACCTGCTCCAGGACCTGACACCTGCGGAGCGCGCCGTGCTCGGCGAGGTCCTGACCAGGCTCCTGCGCAGGGTGGAGCACGCCCAGCCGGACGCCGGCGGCCGGCTCAGCGACCTCGACTGAGCTCGCCGTAAAAAATCTTGACAGGTGGTGTTGACACACCCCTGGCCGCTCCGTAAAGTTCTTCGGGTTGCCACAGAGCCGTAACGGTTCTTCGGCAGCACCTCCGCCGCCTCGAGCGGCACCCCTCACATCATCAGCAGGATCTCCCGAACGGGTTGTTTTCGGCGTGCCCGAATTCAATTCGAATGGAAGCCCGGCGGCCCGATTGGGAATCGCCGAGCGGATCCGCTAAGGTTTGAGGCGTCGGAACGGCCCAACGGCCGGGAAGACAAACCCCCTGACTGGGAGTCAGACGCCGAAAGGATCTGATAGAGTCGGAACCGCCGGAAAGGGAAACGCGAGAGCGGGAACCTGGAAAGCACCGAGGA
>NZ_JBEPBF010000191.1:0-8759 GCF_040298985.1 Streptomyces sp. NPDC001093
CGGATCGCCGTGCACGGTGGGAAGGTCGACTGGGCGGCGTTCTACGCGGGCACCGGAGCCCGCCGCGTCGACCTGCCCACCTACGCCTTCCAGCGGCAACGGTACTGGTTCCACACCCTGGACTACCTGGCCGAGTCCTGGGTGGCCGCCGAATTGGGCGGGCTGTCCCAGGCCGGGCTGGATCCCGCCGGACACGCGCTGCTCGGCGCGGCGGTGACCCTGCCCGACAGCGACGGTGTGGTGCTGACGGGCCGGTTGTCGACGGCGTCGCAGCCGTGGCTGGCGGATCACGCCGTCGGCGGCACCGTGCTGTTCCCGGGCACCGGCCTGGTGGAGCTGGCGCTGGCGGCCGGCGACCGGGTCGGCTGCGAACGGCTGGACGAACTCACCCTCCAGGCGCCCCTGGTGCTGCCGGAGAACGGTGGTGTCGTGGTGCACGTCGTCGTCGACGAGCCGGACGACTCCGGTGCGCGCCGGGCGGTACGCCTGTACACGCGTACGGACGACGATGACGAGGTCCAGTGGACCCTGCACGCGACGGGCATCCTGTCCGCCGCCGCGTCCGAGCCCGCGTTCGACTTGGTTCAGTGGCCGCCGGCGGGTGCGGAGGCGGTGGATGTCGAAGGTCTGTACGACGGCTTGGCGGAGGCGGGTCTGGAGTACGGGCCGGTGTTCCAGGGCCTGACGGCAGCCTGGCGCTCCGGTGCCGGTTCGGCCGAGGAGATCTATGCCGAGGTGGCTCTGCCGGAGGAGACGGGTGTCGAGGGTTTCGGGGTGCACCCGGCGCTGCTGGACGCCTGCCTGCACGCGATCGGGTTGCGTGAGGGGGGTGAGAGTCGTTCGGCGCGGCTGCCGTTCGCGTGGACGGGTGTGTCCTTCCATGCCTCGGGTGCGACCCGGGTCCGGTTGAAGCTCACCTTCTCGGCAGACGCCGTCTCGCTGAGCGTCGCCGACGGTACCGGCGCTCCGGTCGCGAGCGTCCAGGCCCTGGCTTTGCGGGAGATCTCGGCGGACCAGTTCGCGGCGGCCGGCTCGGCCTTCCACGAGTCGCTGTTCCAGCTGGACTGGGTCCAGCTGCCCAAGGCACAGGACATCGCGCTGCCGGAGGACGTCACCGTCCTGCACACGGCCCCCGGGAGCGACGCCCAGACGGCGCGCAACGCGGTGCACGAGGCGCTGAGTCGGTTGCAGTCGGCGGAGGGCCGGTTGGTGTTCGTCACCCGGGGTGCGGTGGCGTTGCCGGGTGAGGACGTCACCGACCTGGCGGGTGCGGCCGTGTGGGGTCTGGTGCGCTCGGCCCAGTCCGAGTCGCCAGACCGCTTCGTTCTGGTCGACAAGGACACCGACGCGGACGACGCCGTCGCTCTGGCCTTGGCGGCAGGTGAGCCGCAGGTGGTCGTCCGTGACGGCGCGGCTTACGGCGCCCGTCTGGCCCGTACGCCCGTGGCCGTGGAGGAGGCGCAGCCCCTGACGTTCTCCGCCGAGGGGACGGTGCTGGTGACGGGGGCGACCGGCACCCTGGGCGGTCTCTTCGCCCGGCACCTGGTGACCGAGTACGGTGTGCGCCGTCTGCTGCTGACCAGCCGACGCGGTGAACAGGCCCCTGGTATGGGGGAGTTGACCGAAAGCCTCGTCGATCTGGGCGCCGAGGTGACGGTCGCCGCCTGCGATGCCGCCGACCGGCAGGCGCTGGCCGCGCTCCTCCACGACGTGGACGTATCCGCGGTGGTCCATGTGGCGGGTGTCCTGGACGACGGTGTGATCGCGTCCCTGACTCCGGAGCGGGTGGACAGGGTGCTGCGTCCGAAGGTGGACGCGGCCCTGAACCTGCACGAACTCACCGCGGACAAGAACCTCACCGCGTTCGTGCTCTTCTCCTCCGCCGCCGGTGTCTTCGGCAACCCGGGTCAGGGCAACTACGCGGCCGCGAACGCCTTCCTGGACGCTCTCGCCGCCCACCGCAAGGCGCAGGGTCTGCCCGCGCAGTCGCTGGCCTGGGGTCTGTGGGGCGGCGGCATGGCCGGTGAGCTGAGCCAGGCCGACATCGACCGGATGAACAGCACCGGTGTGCACGCGCTTACGCCCGAGCAGGGCCTGGCGTTGTTCGACACCGCGAGCGCCCTGCCCGCTCCCGCCCTCGTCCCCATCCGCCTGGACCTGAAGGCGCTGCGCTCGGCCGGTGAGGACCTGCCCGCCCTGCTGCGCGGGCTGGTCCGGGTCAGCAGGCGCCGTACGGCGCGTGCCCAGGCGGATCCGTCGGCGCTGCGCGGTCAGCTGGCCGCGCTGGAGCCGGCCGAACGGGAGAACGCCCTGCTGACGCTGGTGCTGGAACACGCCGCCCGTGTCCTCGGGCACAGCTCCGCCGACGCTGTCGTACCCGAGCGGGACTTCCTGGAGGCGGGCGTCGACTCGCTCAGTGCCATGGAACTGCGCGGTGCGCTCAACACCGCGCTCGGCATCGACCTGCCGCCCATGGCGGTCTTCGACAGCAAGAGTCCGGCGGGGCTGGCCCGCGAGCTCGTGGCCGTGCTGGACAGCGCGGGTACCGCAGCCGCGACGCCGGGTGCGGCGGGCACCGGCCGGGCCGCGCGGGACGACGAGGACACCGTGACCGGGCTCTTCCGCCGGACCGTCCTCGCCGGCGAGACCACCAAGGCGTTCGGTCTGCTGCGCGCGGTGGCCGATCTGCGGCCGACGTTCGACCGTCACGAGGACCTGGCGGTGGCGCTGCGGCCGGTGCGGCTCGCGGACGGTCCCGCCCGGCCGCGGTTGATCTGCCTCGGCACCCCCATGGCCACCGGAGGGACGCACCAGCACGCCCGGCTGGCCGCCCACTTCCGTGACGTCCGCTACCTGGCCACGCTGCCGTCGCCGGGCTTCGAGCGCGGCGAGAACCTTCCCGCCTCCGTCGACGCGCTGACCTCGGCGCTGGCCCACGCCGTGCTGGACGCGGCGGAGGGCGAGCCGTTCGTCCTGTTCGGCTACTCCTCCGGTGGCATGCTCGCCTACGGGACCGCGGACCGCCTGGAGCGACTGGGCACGCCCGCGGCCGGCGTGGTCCTGGTCGACACCTACGTGGTGACCCAGGAGGAGGGCGGCGGCATGCAGGCCCAGGTGTTCCAGCAGATGTCCGCCGCGCTGGTCGAGCGCGATGCCCAGTACGGCCTGTTCGACGTGGCGGGGCTGTCCGCGATGCGCGCCTACTTCGACCTGCTGCCGCTCTTCCGGCTCGACGCCATCGAGACCCCGGTGCTGTTCGTCGGCGCCGAACGCAGCTTCCTGCCGGACGACACCGGCGACGACGACTCCTGGAAGGCCCGGCCGTGGCACGCCGGACACACCTACCGCTCCGTGCCCGCCGATCACTTCACGATCGTGGAGGAGGAGGCCGAGCACACCGCGAGGACCGTGGAGGAGTGGATCTCGGCCCAGAAACACATGGAAAAGGTGACGACATGACGCCGGCCCCCAGCGCCAAGGGAACCGTTCCGTTCGGCGAGTACAAGACGTGGTACCGGGTCACCGGAGACCTCGGCTCGGGGCTCGCGCCCGTCGTGGTGGTGCACGGCGGCCCCGGCTCCACGCACGACTACCTGCTGCCGCTCGCCCGGCTCGCCGAGGAGGGCCGGCCGGTCGTGCACTACGACCAGCTCGGCAACGGGGGTTCCACTCATCTGCCCGGCCGCGGCGCGGACTTCTGGACCGTGGAGCTGTTCCAGGCCGAGCTGGACAACCTGCTCACCTCCTTGGGGATCGCCGAGGACTACGTGCTGTTCGGGCAGTCCTGGGGCGGCCTGCTGGTGGCCAAGCACGCCGCCGCCCGCCCCGCCGGGCTGCGTGGGCTCGTCATCGCCAACGCCCCCGCCTCCTATCCGCTGTGGCTCGAGGAAATGGCGGTGCTGCGTGCCCAGTTGCCACCGGGCGTCAACGAGACGCTGCTGCGCCACGAGGCCGCGGGCACGACGGACAGCGAGGAGTACTACCAGGCGATGACGCCGTTCTACGAGAAGCACGTGTGCCGGCTCAAGCCGTGGCCGCGCGAGTACCAGGCGTCCTTCTACGAGGTCTACAACGACCCGACGGTGTACTACAGCATGAACGGCCCGACCGAGTTCCACGTGATCGGCAGCCTCCGTGACTGGGGTGTGGAGGACTGCCTGCCCGACATCGCGGTGCCCACGCTGATCCTCTCAGGCCGGCACGACGAGGCCACCCCCAAGACCGTCCAGCCCTATCAGGACCTGATACCGGACTCCCGTTGGGTGATCTTCGAGGATTCGAGCCACCTGCCGCACCTGGAGGAACCGGAGGCTTTCCACGAGGTCCTGACCGAGTACCTCAAGGGCCTTTAGCCGCGCCTCCCGGACGGTGCCCCTAAGGGGGCGATAGGGGTTCTTGACATGACGACACGGGAACAGACTGGTGGCCATGGAGACTGACAACCGGACCGGCAATGCCCTGGTGTTTCCGGGGATGGGGCCTTCCCCGTTCTCCGACGTGGCCAAGTTCATGCTGGTCAACCCCTTTGCCCGGCAACTCTTCGCCGAGGCCGACGAGGTTCTCGGATACTCCCTCTTCGACCGTTTCCGGCAGGCGGAGGGTGACTATTCCGAGTGCGCGCAGATCGCCTTCATGGTGAACTGCCTGGCGCTGGCGGGCTGGGCCGAGAAGGAGTTCGGCATCGAACCCGACTTCTGCGCCGGGCCCAGTTTCGGTGGCAAGGCCGCCGCGGTGCGCTCCGGTGCCCTCTCGTTCGCCGACGGAGTGCGGTACACCTCGCGCTTCGCCCGCTGCCTCGACGCGTACTTCGCCGAGGAGTACCCGGACGAGGTCGCCACCCTGTCCTTCGCACGGACCCCCCGGGCCGTACGGGACGAGGTGCTGGCGGAGCTCGCCGAGCAGGGCGAGTGGCACGACGTCACCTGTGTGGTCGACGAGGACTTCCACATGGTCACGCTGGCGAAGTCCCGCATCGACTGGCTCTCCGAGCGACTGCGTGCCGCCGGCGGGATGCCGCTGTACGTGATGGAGCCCCCCATGCACTCGCCCGCGTTCGACGGGCTGCGGCGCAGGGCGGAGGCCGAGGCCATGGCCGGGCTCACGTTCCGCGACCCGGTGATCCCCGTCGTCACCGACCACGGCGGAGCCGTTCTCACCACCGGCGAGGAGGTGCGCACCATGCTGCTGGACGGCTGCGTCCGCCCGGTGGACTGGCCCGACACGCTCGCCTCGCTCCGCGACCGGGGGGTGGGGCGGATCTGTGTGGCCGGCCAGGACGCGTTGTTCGGACGAGTCTCCGCCGCGGTCAGGAACTTCGAGGTCATCAAGGCCGACCCGCGCCTGGCCATGCGCCCGCGCCGCCGGACCGCAGCCGCCTGAGACACGCCGGGCCGCCCCGCCGTTCCTCATACCTCCCCCAGTTCCCCGTGTTTACCCCGGAGGAAGAATGACCGAGCATCAGAGCCCCGCCCTGCACCAGCGCTTCCTCCGCGGGCTCGCCCTGTCCCCACAGCGGCCGGCGCTGCGCATCGGGTCCCACAGCGTGACCTACCAGGAACTGCACGAACAGGCCCTGACCCTGGCGGGCTCCCTGGGCTCCGCGAAAGTGGTCGGCGTGCTCGCCGGAAAGACCGTCACGGCGTACGCCGGCATCCTGGCCGGGCTCTACGCGGGCGCGACCGTCGTACCTCTGCACCCCGACTTTCCCGCCGACCGCACTCGGCGGATGCTGGGTCTCTCGGGCGCTGCGGCCCTGATAGCCGACGAGCGGGGCCGCGCGGTGCTCAGCGAGACCGACGGGGACGGCCCGGGCATCCCGGTCGTCGAACCCGACCCCGCCCGGGCGCTGTCACAACCGCGTCCGGTCCATGCCTCCGACATCGCCTACATGCTGTTCACCTCGGGTTCCACCGGGCGGCCCAAGGGGGTGCCGATCACCCACGGCAGCACGCACCACTACTTCGAACTCCTCGATTCCCGCTATGACTTCACGCCCGAGGACGTGTTCACCCAGACTTTCGACCTGAACTTCGACTGTGCGATGTTCGACCTGTTCTGTGCCTGGGGAGCGGGCGCCATCGTCGACGTGGTGCCACCGGGCGCGTACCGCGACATCCCGTCCCACGTCGCCGAGCGGGGCATCACCGTGTGGTTCTCCACACCGAGCGCGATCTCCCTCATCCGCCGCATGGGAGGCCTCCGCCCGGGCGCACTGCCCACCCTGCGCTGGAGCTTCTTCGCGGGCGAGGCGCTGCGCTGCGCCGACGCCGCCGAGTGGCAGACCGCGGCCCCGGCCTCGATGCTGGAGAACATCTACGGGCCGACCGAGCTCACGGTCACCATCACCGGGCACCGCTGGGACCCGCAGACCTCGCCCCAGCTGGCCGTCAACGGACTGGTCCCGATCGGCGCCGTGCACGAGGGCCACGACCACGTGCTGCTCACCGAGGACGGCGCCGAGGCCGACAGCGAGGGCGAGTTGCTGATCACCGGCCCGCAGATGGCCTCCGGATACCTCGACCCCCAGGACGACCAGGGGCGCTTCACCGAACGGGACGGGCGTGTCTGGTACCGCACGGGAGACCGGGTGCGCCGACTGCCCGACGGCCAGCTCGTCTATCTGGGGCGGCTGGACTCCCAGGTACAGGTGCAGGGCTGGCGGGTCGAACTCGCCGAGGTGGACCACGCGCTGCGTTCCTGCGAGGGAGTGGAGGACGCGGTCACCGTGGCCAGGCCGGTGGACGGCAGCACCGAACTCATCGTCTTCTACACCGGCCACGCCCGCCGTCCCGCCGAACTGGCCCGGGCGCTGCGCGAGGTCCTCCCCAAGGGCATGCTGCCCCGGCACTTCGAGCATGTCGCGGAGTTCCCGCTCAACTCCAACCGCAAGGTCGACCGTCCGGTGCTCGCGGCCCGGGCGGGCGAGCTGCTCGGCGCGGCCCCTGCGGGCAGGCGGTGACGCATCCGAACCCCGGCCCGGCTCCCCTCCGGGCCGGGCCCTGAGCGGGGAAGGCGTCCTCACCCGTCCGTGAACCGCCCGCTGCCCGGCGTCGGATCCGCCGGCAGGCCCCGCGGAGACCGGGCCGGGCCGGCCTTGCTCTTCCTGCCGCACTCGCCGTACCGGTAACGCACCGGCCCCCCGCACCGCTATTTCGGGCCGTAGGCGCGACAGGCCCTCTCGTGGAGTGCGGGGCCGCTGCACCAGACTCGGCGGCATGACCACGCACGACACAGCCCCCCACACGGCCGGAACCGCCAGGAAACACCGCGGTCTGCTGAACCCCGCGCGCGCCGCGGCCAGGATCCGCACCGGCACTCCGCGGGCCGGCACACCTTCCGTGCCCGGCCCGGAGGCCGTGCTCGGCCCACAGGCACAGCCACTGACCGATCTGGACCGCGTCGGCCGGATGATCGGAGAAGCGCGCGTCGTCGGCATGGGCGAGGCGAGCCACAGCGCCCACGAGTTCTTCACCCTCAAGCAGCGGCTCTTCGCTCACCTCGTCACCCACAAGAGCTTCACCACCTTCGCGCTGGAGACCAGCTGGAGCACCGGCTTGCGGCTCAACGCCTATGTGCAGCACGGCATCGGCGATCCGGAGCGGATCATGGAACAGGAGTTCCAGGGCCAGTACGTCTTCTGGAACACCGAGGAGTACCTCGATCTCATCCGCTGGATGCGACACCACAACATCAGCCACCCCGGCGACCCGCAGCTCCGGTTCGCCGGCATCGACCTCGGCTACCCGGGTCCCGAGGCCTTCACCCAGGTCGTCGACTACGCCGCGGCGTGCCGGCCCGGCCTGGCCCACCGCATCGAGGAACTGTACTCGGGGCTCAGGCCGGCCGAGGGCACACAGGCCGGCCCCTGGATGCGAGGGCAGCTGACCCACGACCCCGCTCGCCGCCGGGAGCAGGCCGAAAGCGCCCGGGAGGCTCTGCACCTGCTGTACGACGAGGGACGTCCCGGCCCCGACCACGGCGGCGCCCGGTCCTACGACTGGGCCGTGCAGAACGCCACGGCCATCACGCAGACCTTCACCGCGTACGCCTTCCCGGACGAGGACTTCGCGCAGCGCATGCGCTACCGCGACCGGGTCATGGCCGCCAACACCGCCTGGCTGCTACGGCGGCAGCACGGCGGGACCCTCCTCGCCGCCCACAACAGCCATGTCGCCTACACCAGCGACAACCCCCGGCAGTTCCCCCAGCCCGCCGGCGGCGTCCTGCGTGAACTGCTCGGCAGCGACTACGTGAACATCGGGATGACCTTCAACCGGGGCACCGTCAACGCCCTGCCCGACCTCGCGGCCCAGGAACCGAGGACGTACACCGTCGTACCGGCGCCCGACGGCCACAACGACCATGTCCTGGACCAGGTGGCGGCCGGCCCCGGATTCGCCCTGGACCTGCGCACCGCCGGGCCGGCCGCACACACCTGGCTCAACAGGCCGCGTCCCACGCGTTCCTGCGGCCTGTACTGGCCCCCGGACGATCCGGACGTCGCCCTCGGCCGCTCCTACGACATCCTCGTCCACCTGCACGAGGTCGAAGCGGCACGCCTGCGGTGACCCTCCCGCCCGGCGGCGCGGGTGTCCCCGGCGCCACGACCGCGGTCCCGGCCGTCACCCGCGCCCTCACCGCAGTCGGCCTGCGTCCCTCCGCCGGGGTGGTGGCGGCACCCCCCCGGGCGGGCCGTCAGCCCCCACGGCCGCGCCGGGCCCCGCGGGGGAGGGTCGATGCACCGGGCGGGGACACCGGGC
>NZ_JBEPBF010000191.1:8769-13377 GCF_040298985.1 Streptomyces sp. NPDC001093
GGGGCGCCCCCCCCCGCCCGGCGCGCGGCCCCGCCCCCCCCCCCCCCCCACCCCGCCGGGGGCGCGCGCGCCCCGCCGGGGCCGGCCCCCCCCCCACCCCGGTCGGCCGTTCAGCCCCATGGCCGCCGCCGGGCAGCGCGGGAGATGCTCGATGCACCGGCCGGGAACACCGGACCGGTTCACGGAGGACCAACCCGCCGAGGAGGGCACTCATGCGCGTCGTACCGGGCGAGGGAGTGACGAGCACAGCGCTGGCGAACGGCCGGATCACGCTGCGGGCCGAGGGCCGCACGGACCGGTTCCGCTGCACACCCCTCGCGGCCATGATGTGGTTCGAGCTGCGCCGCAACGACGGTTTCGTCGACCTGACCGTCGAGACCCTGGCCGGCCTGTGGAAGACCGACGCGAAGAAGGTGCGGGCGGTGCTGGACGGCTGGTCCCGCAGGCTGATCGCCGACGGCTGGCTGCGGGCGGAGCACTAGCGTGCCGGCCCGGCCGGCCGGGCCGGCACAGTGAGTCCGCGGTGAGCACCCGGTGAGCGCCCGGTGAGCGCCCAGCGCCACGGTGGGTGCCGTACCGGCTCCGACGGGGAGTCGGACGCATCCGAAAGGGAGCGGAACCATGGGTGAACTGCGGGGCAGGACCGCACTGGTGACCGGCGCGTCCAGGGGCATCGGCAGGGCGGTCGCGCTGCGGCTGGCCGCCGAGGGTGCGTACGTCGCCGTGCACTACGGCAGCGACGAGCGGGCCGCCGCCCGGACGGTGGAACGGATCGAGAAGGAGGGCGGCCAGGCGTTCTCCGTTCAGGCCCGGTTCGGCGAAGAGGGCGCCGTCGACCGGCTGTTCCAGCAGCTGACGGACCGACTCCCCGGACATGGGCTGGACGTCCTCGTGAACAACGCGGGCATCAGTTCCCACCACCCCATCGCCCAGGTCACCCCCGAGGAACTGCGCCGCCTGTTCGAGATCAACGTCAGCGCCCCGTTCTTCGTCACCCAGCGCGCCCTGCCCCTGCTGAACGACGGCGGCCGCATCATCACCATCGGTTCCATCGCCAGCCGGTTCGCCGTCTCCCTCCAGATCGGCTACACCCTGAGCAAAGCGGCCGTGGAGGCCATGGCTCCCACCCTCGCCAACGAACTCGGCCGGCGCGGCATCACCGTCAACACCGTCGCTCCCGGCGCCATCCGCACCGACCTCACCGCGGGCTTCACCGCCGTCCCCGAAGCCGTGGCCGAACTGGAGGCCATCACCGCCCTCGGCCGCCTCGGCGAACCCGAGGACGTCGCCGACGTGGTGGGCTTCCTCGCCGGCCCCGCCGGCCGCTACGTCACCGGGCAGACCATCGACGTCTCCGGCGGCACCTACCTGGGCCCGATCGTGCCTGCCTGAGCCCCTCGGCGCGGCGTCGCTGCTGGATAATCCCCGGTATGCGGTTCTGCATCCTCGGCGAGACCCGGGCCCACCGTGACGATGGAACCGCCGTCCCGCTGGGCGGACCGGCGCGCCGCGCGCTGCTCGCCCTGCTGCTTCTGCGCCCCGGCGCCGTCGTACCGGCCGAACGCCTCGCCGAGGAGACCAACCCGGCCGCCCCGCTGTCCGCGCACGCCCTGCAGTCCCAGGTGTCCCGGCTGCGCGCGGCCCTCGGCTCCGCCGCACCCATCGAGCGGACCGGCGCCGGTTACCGGATCGCCGTGCCGTACGACACGGTCGACGCCGGCCGGTTCGAGCGGCTGACCCGGGACGGCCGCGACGCGCTCACCACCGGTGACCCCGCCGGCGCCGCTGCCCTCCTCCGTGAGGCCCTCGCCCTGTGGCAGGGCCCGGCCCTTGCCGACCTCCCCGACTCCGCGACCGCGCAGGCCGCCGCCGTACGCCTGGAGGAGCTGCGGCTCACCGCCCTGGAGGACCGCCTCGAGGCCGACCTCGCACGCGGTGAACACCGTTCGGCCGTGGCCGAGTTGCGTGAACTGGCCGGACACCACCCGCTGCGCGAACGCACCGCCGCGCTGCTGATGCGGGCCCTAGCCGCCGACGGCGGCCAGGCGGCGGCTCTGACTGTCTACGAGGACACCCGGCGGCACCTCGCGGACGAACTCGGTGCCGACCCGTCCCCCGAACTCGCCGCCCTGCACCAGGAGTTGCTCCGCTCCTCCCCGCGCAGGCCCACCCCCGCCAGGCCCCCGGCCCAGCTGACCGCGCTCATCGGCCGTGACAGCGAGGTCGGCGAACTGCACACAGTGCTGCAACGGGCCCGCCTGGTCACGCTCACCGGACCGGGCGGCGTAGGCAAGACCCGGCTCGCCGTCGCGGCCGCCGGCGCCGAGCCCGGCGAGGTGTGCTTCGTCCCGCTTGCGCCGCTGCGCGACCACACGGCCCTGCCCGAGGCGCTGCTGGCGGCACTCGGCCTGCCCGGAGCAGGCCTGCACCTGGGCGCCGACGGCCCGGCGCCGGCCGACCGCCTGGCCACGGCCCTGTCCGACCGGGCCCTGCTGCTGATCCTGGACAACTGCGAACACCTCCTGGACGGCGCCGCCACCCTGACCGCCCGGCTGCTGACGGCCTGCCCGCGGCTACGCGTCCTGGCCACCAGCCGGGAACCGCTCGGCATCATCGGCGAACATCTGCACCCGGTACGGCCGCTCACCCCCGATGCGGCCGTGCGTCTGTTCACCGACCGCGCCGCCGCCGTACGCCCCGGCCTCACCGTCGCCCAGGACACCGTACGACGCCTGTGCGCGGCCCTGGACAACCTGCCGCTGGCCGTGGAACTGGCCGCGGCCCGGCTGCGCACCCTGGACCTCGACGATCTCGTCCGATGCCTGGACGACCGGCTCGGCATGGCCGCCCGCGGCGCCCGTACCGCCGACGGACGCCACCGCACCCTGCGCTCGGTCGTCGGCTGGAGCTGGGAACTGCTCACCGCACCCGAACGCCGTGCGGCCCGCCGCTTCTCGGTCTTCGTCTCCGGCGCCACCGCGCCCACCGCACGGCACGTCTGCGGCACCGACCCGGACATTCTGGAATCCCTGGCCGACAAGTCCCTCCTGGAGCACACCGACGGCCGCTACCGCATGCTGGAGACCGTCCGTACCTACGCCGCCGAGCAACTCGACGCCGCCGACGATCCCACCGCCGTCCACCGCGCCCACGCCCAGCACTTTCTTGACCTGGTCCGCACCGCCGACGCGCAGCTGCGCGGCGCGGACCAACTCGACTGGCTGGCACGGCTCACCACTGAGCACGACGACCTGATCGCCGCCGTCGGCCGCTCGGTGGCCGCCCTCACCCCGGAAACCGCCCTGGCCCTGATCGCCGCCGCGGCGCACTACCTGTGGATCCGCGGCATACCCGCCTGCGCCGCCCCGTACGCGGCCGCCCTGCTCGACACCCTGGACGGCGAACCACCCGCCGGATTCGAGGAGGAGTTCGCGGTCTGTGTCCTGCTGGCGGCCGCCGGCCCCGACGGCCGCCCGGTGTGGCAGCGGCACCGGTCCCGCGCCGAAACGGCCCTGGAGACCGTATGGTCGGGCACCCGGCAGGGCCGCCACCCGGCCGCGCTGCTGCTGTGGGTGCTGCGCAGCGCGGCGGACGGCGACCCGCACCGCGCCCACGCGCTGATCACCGCCCACCGCACCGCATCCGACCCCTGGCTATGGGCCGTCGCCCAGTACGTCACCGCCTTCGGCGCCCTCGGCGAAGACGACGAGGGCGCATTCGCCGAGCGCGCCCTGCACGACGCCGTCGACGCCTTCCGTGCCGCCGGCGACCGCTGGGGTACGGCCCTCGCCCTGGACGCCCAGGCAGCCGTGGCCGGCGCCCGCGGCGACCACGGCCGGGCCGTGGCCCACACCGAGGAGGCGCTTGCCCTCACCGAGCAGCTCGGCGCCACCGCGGACAGCGCCGACCTCCTCGTCGCCCGTGCCGACCACCTGGCCGACACCGACCCCGGCGCGGCGCGCGCCGACTACACCCGCGCCGCCGCCCTCGCCCGCCGCACCGGCAACCCGGCCTGCCTGGCGGCGGCCATGCGCGGGCTCGCCGACCTGGCCCTCGGCGACGGCGACCCGGCAGGGGCCGAACGCCTGTACCGGGAGGCGCTCGAACGGCTCGACCCCCACTGGGTCAGGAGCCTCGGCAACCGGGTCCGCACCCTCGCCGGCCTCGCCCGCGTCG
Source organism: Streptomyces sp. NPDC001093 (assembly GCF_040298985.1). NCBI lineage: Bacteria > Bacillati > Actinomycetota > Actinomycetes > Kitasatosporales > Streptomycetaceae > Streptomyces > Streptomyces sp. NPDC001093. The sequence goes on from NZ_JBEPBF010000191.1 coordinate 12,946, forward strand.
CCGAGGCCCACGGCGAGCTGCCCACCGCCCGGTCGTACTACCGCCGGGCGGCCGAGGCGATGTCCCTGCCCGGCGCCGCCGCTCCCGTCGTGCTGCGCCTGCTGAACCTCCCGGAACCGCTGCGCACGGCGGTCCTCCGCGGCTGACCACCGGACACCCGCACGGACCCGAGTGCCGCTCTATCGCTCCTGGTTAGCCTCCGCACAGCCGCACCGCCCGCCGCCGCGATGGCGCTGTCGTCCGTACTGACAGGAGCCGACACACATGTCCGTGGAAACCACTGCGCCGCCCACGGGCGGACCAGCCGCCAAGGAGATCCGCCGAGTCGGCCAGGTCGTCATCCGGTTCGCGGGGGACTCGGGTGACGGTATGCAGCTCACGGGTGACCGGTTCACCTCGGAGACGGCGTCGTTCGGCAACGACCTGTCCACG
>NZ_JBEPBF010000192.1:0-13368 GCF_040298985.1 Streptomyces sp. NPDC001093
CCCGGCGGGCCGGGGGGGTGCCCCGCCGCGGGCGCCCGCCGGCGGGGCCCGGGGGCGCCGCCGCCGTCGTCTCGGTCGTGGCCTCCCAGGTGCTCAAGCACCTCATCGCACGGCCACGCCCGGACGCAGGCCTCGCACTCGTCCATGCGGGCGGATACTCCATGCCGTCGACGGACGCCGCCCTGGTCGCCGGGCTCACCGCCGCCGCCGTCCTCGCGGTGCGGTGGCCGGGCCGGGCGTGGCGGCTCACCGTGTCGGCCGGTGCGGTCGCGGCGAACCTGGTGACCGGGTGGGCCCTCGTGTATCTCGGGGTGCACTGGACGACCGACGTCCTGGCCGGCTGGCTCCTGGGCGGCACGATCGGCGCCGCCGTCGGCACCCTCGTACGCCGGCGCGCCACCGACGGGGAACCGGCCCCCTGAGGATCTCCCTGCCGGGCCGCTCCGGTTCGGCCGCACTGGTGCGGCCCCTGACGGCTACGCCATTCGTGCATGCGCCCTTGACCACCCCTGGGCGCGCTCCTATGGTCGCGCTGACCCACCGGACGTAGGACGTCGTACCTCCCTGCCCTCTCCCCGCCAGGAGGACCCGTGCGTGACGACGTGACCCACGACATGCCGGCACCACACCGCCGGTCCTTCCTCGGCGGCGTCGGCGCGCTCGCCCTGGCCGCCGGGCTGCCGCCCGCGCTGACCGCCTGCTCAGCCGGACCGGAGTCCACGAACGACACCGGGAGCGGCGGCAGCGGCAAGGACCGGACGCTGACCGCCGTGATCGGCTACGGCAACGACGGCAGCTGGGATCCGACGCAGACGGCGTCGGCGTTCTGCATGGCCGCCAACCACCATGTTTACGAAGGACTGCTGGACACCGATCCGATCACCCGGGTGCCGTACCCGGCGCTCGCCACCGAGGTGCCCAAGGACGCGGGCGCCACCACCTGGCGGTTCACCCTGCGCTCGGGCGCGACCTTCCACGACGGCAAGCCCGTCACCGCCGACGACGTCGTGTTCGTCTTCGACCGGATCCTCGACCCGAAGACCCAGACCCTCGCCAAGGGGTTCTTCGCGAGCTGGCTGAGCGGCGTCCGCAGGGTCGACTCCCGCACCGTCGAGCTCGTGCTCAGGTTCCCCTTCCCCGACGGGCTTTCCCGGCTCACCCTCGCCAAGATCATGCCGCAGCACGTCTTCTCCAGGCCGGGCGGCTGGGACGACGCCATCAAGGGGCTGGCCGTCGGCTCGGGGCCGTACCGGCAGACCGCGCACCATCCGAAGTCCAACACCACCTTCGAGGCGTACGCCGGCTACAACGGGCCCCGCCCGCCCGCCTTCAAGCGGATGAACTGGCTGACCATCGTGGACGCCGCTTCCCGCGTCGCGAAGATCTCCGGGTCCGACGCCGGGGCGCAGATCGCCGACAACATCCCCTACGCCAACATCGCGCGGCTGGAGCAGGGCGGGCTCAAGGTCGCCGGTGGCGCCGGGATGAACAACCTGTTCCTGATGTTCAACACCCGGCACAAGCCGTTCGACGACGTGCGGGTGCGGCAGGCGCTGCACTACGCCATCGACACCGAGAAGATGGTGCAGGTCGCCCTGAAGGGGCACGGCAGGCCGGCCTCCTCGTTCCTCAACGAGGGCAACCCGGCCTACCGGCGCGCCAGGACCGTCTACGACTACGACCCCGAGAAGGCGAAGGCCCTGCTGAAAGCCGCCGGGGTCGACGGCCTCAAGGTCAACATCCTTGCCGTGAACGTCAGTTGGATCGTGGACTGTCTGCCGACCATCAAGTCCTCCTGGGACGCGATCGGCGTGGAGACGACGCTGGCGCCGCAGGAGACCACGGCCGTGTTCACCAAGATGGACCAGAAGCAGGACTACCAGGTCGTCGCCGCGGCCTCCAATCCGAACCAGTTCGGGCTCGACGCCGACCTGATCATGCATTACAACTACGGGCCGCAGAACCTGTGGATGGGGTACACCCGGTGGGCCGGCGACCCCGTCGCCAGGCAGCTCTTCACGGACATGGACCGGGCGACCCGGGAGCCGGACCCGGAGAGGAAGAAGGCGATGATCCAGGACTACATCGATGTCGTCGCCGAGCAGGCCGTGCTGTACCCGGTCGTGCACAACGAGCTGATGACCGCCTGGGATCCCCGGAAGCTCACGGGTATAAGGGCGCAGCCCTACCCCGGCATCAATCTCCTCCAGGCCAAGTGGGTCTGACGGCATGACGGCCGTCGTACGGATCCTGCTCCGCCGTATCGCGCTGCTCGTGCCGCTGATGCTCGGGATCGTGCTGTTCGTGTTCCTGGTGATGCGGTTCTCGGACGTCGATCCCGCGTCCGCGTTCTTCCAGGGCGCCAACCCGACCCCGCAGCAGCTGCACGACTTCCGCGAACGCAACGGCCTGCTCGATCCGCTGCCCGTCCGGTACGTCCACTTCGTCGGCGACCTGCTCCACGGCGACCTCGGCACCAGTGCCCTGACCCGGGCGCCGGTGGCCGACCAGGTCACCACCGCGCTGCCGCTCACCCTCCAGCTGACCTTCCTCGGCCTCGCCCTCGCGGTGGTGCTGGCGCTGGCGGGCGGCGTCACGGCGGCCGTGTACCGGGACCGGATCCCGGACCAGGTCATCCGGGTGGTCTCGCTGCTCGGAGTGGCCGCCCCCGGCTTCTGGCTGGCACTGCTGATGATCCAGTACCTGGCGGTGGACCGCGGCTGGTTCCCGACCGGCGGCTACATCAACCCGGCCGACTCGGTCACCGGCTGGCTGAGGACCATGGCGCTGCCCGCCTTCGCCCTCTCCCTGCCGGTGGCCGCCCAGCTGACGAGGATCGTGCGGACGTCGGTGGTGGAGGAGCTGGACAAGGACTATGTGCGGACCGCGATCGGGAGCGGGCTGCCGCCGTGGGTCGTCGTCGGGCGGAACGTCCTGCGCAACGCCCTGGTCAATCCGCTGACGGTGCTCGGGCTGCGGGTCGGTTACCTCCTCGGCGGTGCCGTCGTCATCGAGACGATCTTCTCGCTGCCCGGCATGGGCAAGCTGATGATCGACGCCGTGCAGAACGGCGACCCGGCGGTGGTGCAGGGAGTGGTGCTGACGACCGCCACCGGGTTCGTCGTCGTCAATCTCGTCATCGACATCCTGTATCTGCTGGTCAACCCACGTCTGAGGACGGGCTGATGGTCACGCGCGCCAGTCTTGCCGAGCGGCTCTCCCGGCCCGGCGGCGTGCGGCTGCGGGGCCGGCGCCGGCTGCCGCTGCTGTCGAAGGCCGCCGTCTGCTTCCTGGTCCTCGTCCTCCTCGTCGCCGTACTCGCCCCGCTGCTTGCCCCCGACGATCCGCTGGACCAGCAGGACCCGGTCGGCGGCAGCGGGCATCCGTCCGCCGCGCACTGGCTCGGGCAGGACAGCCTCGGCCGGGACATCCTGAGCCGGCTGATGTACGGCGCCCGGTGGTCGCTGGCGATCGGGCTGGGGGCGACGGCGCTCGCGCTGGCCGTGGGTGCCGTCATCGGGGCGGTGGCCGCCACCTCCCGCAAGGCGGTCGACGAGACGCTGATGCGCTGCCTGGACGTGGTGATGGCGTTCCCGGGGATCGCGCTCGCGGCCGTGCTGGTCGCGGTCTTCGGAGGCGGGATCGGCGTGCTGATCTGCGCCATCGCCTTCCTGTTCATCCCGCCGGTGGCGCGGGTGGTGCGGGCCAACGTCCTCGACCAGTACGGCGAGGACTACGTCACCGCGGAACGGGTGATCGGCGCCCGTACGCCCCACATCGTGGCCCGGCACGTGGCCGTCAACTGCGCCGCCCCGGTGCTGGTGTTCTGCACGGTCCAGGTCGCCGAGGCGATCGTGTTCGAGGCGTCGCTGTCCTTCATCGGCGCCGGGGTGCGGCCCCCGGACCCGTCCTGGGGCAGTGTCATCGCCGACGGCAAGAACATGGTGCTGACCGGCGGCTGGTGGGCGACCGTCTTCCCCGGGCTGCTGATCCTGCTGACCGTGCTGTCGCTGAACATCCTCTCCGAGGGCGTGTCCGACGCGTGGGCGGCACCGGACGCGCGGGAGGTGGCCTCACCCGAGGACCGGTGGGAGACGGTGGAACCCGGTGACGTACTGCCGCTCCCCGGGCTGACCGAGGCCGCCCGGCGGCTGCGGTCCCGGGCCCGGTCGCTGCCCGACCGGAGCGGGCAGCCGGTGCTCGCCGTGGAGAACCTCACCATCGGCTTCCCGGACCGGCACCGGGGCGTGGACATCGTCGCCGGGGTCGGCTTCGAGGTGTACCCCGGCGAAGTGCTCGGCCTGGTGGGCGAGTCGGGCTGCGGGAAGTCGCTGACCGCGCTGACCGTCATGGGGCTGCAGCCGAGGGGCGCGCGCATCGGCGGCCAGGTGCGGTTCCGGCAGCGGGACCTGCTCGCCGAGCCGATGCGGGCCAGGCGGCGGCTGCTCGGGCACGAGATGGCGATGGTCCACCAGGACGCCCTGTCCTCGCTGAACCCGGCGATGACCATCCGCGCCCAGCTGAAACAGCTCGTCCGGCGGGGTGGCCGGCGCAGTCCGCGCGAGCTCATGGAGCTGGTCGGCCTGGACCCCGAGCGCACCCTGCGCAGCTGTCCGCACGAGCTGTCCGGCGGGCAGCGCCAGCGCGTGCTCATCGCCATGGCACTCTCCCGCGAGCCACGGCTGATCGTCGCCGACGAGCCGACGACCGCCCTGGACGTCACCGTGCAGGCCCAGGTGATGGAGCTGCTGCTGCGGCTGCGCGAGGAGCTCGGGTTCGCGCTGATCCTGGTCTCGCACGACCTGGCGCTGGTCGCCGACGTCACCGACCGGGTGGTGGTGATGTACGGCGGGCAGATCGTGGAGAGCGGGGTGACCGCCGACCTGGTGGCGGCGCCGGCCCACCACTACACGCGCGGGCTGCTCGGCAGCGTGCTCTCGCTGGAGTCGGCCGAGGAACGCATCACGCAGATCAAGGGGGTCGTACCGGCCCCGGCCGACTTCCCGGCGGGCTGCCGCTTCGCCGACCGCTGCCCGCTGGCGAGCGAGGTGTGCCACGCGCAGACGCCCGTCCTGGCCGGTACGGCCACCCACACGGCCGCCTGCCATCATCCGGCCGTGCCGGTGGAGGAGGCTCCGCAGTGAACGCCGTCATCGACGTCCGGGACGCCCACGTCGTGCACAGGGCCCGCAGCGGCGGGCTGCTGCGCCGCGACCGGGTGTACGCCCTGACCGGAGCCGACCTCACCGTGGCCGCCGGGGAGACGGTGGGCGTGGTGGGCGAGTCGGGGTGCGGGAAGTCGACGCTGGCGCGGGTGCTGGTGGGCATCCAGCGGCCGACGTCCGGAACGGTGGCGTTCCGGGGCCGGGACCTGTGGAGGATGCCGCCCGCCGAGCGCCGGGCCACCGTCGGCGCGGGCGTCGGGATGGTCTTCCAGGACCCGTCGACCGCGCTCAACCGGAGGCTCACCGTACGGCGGATCCTGCGCGACCCGCTGGATGTGCACCAGCGGGGCACGCGGGCCGAACGGGAGGACCGGGTGAGGGAGTTGATGGGCCTGGTCGGGCTGCCCCGGGCGCTGGCCGACGCGCTGCCCGGACAGCTCTCCGGCGGGCAGCGGCAGCGCGTCGCCATCGCCCGCGCCCTCGCCCTGGACCCGGCGCTGGTGGTCGCCGACGAGCCGACCAGCGCCCTGGACGTGTCGGTCCGCGCGCAGATCCTGAACCTCCTGCTGGACCTGAAGGAGCGCCTCGGTCTGGCCCTGGTGTTCGTCTCGCACGACATCCAGACGGTACGGCGGATGAGCGACCGGGTGATCACCATGTACCTGGGCCGGATCGTGGAGGAGACCCCGGCCGGCCGGGTCACCGACGCCGCCCGGCACCCGTACACCCGTGCCCTGTTCTCGGCCACGCCCGGCCTGCTGGATCCCCTCGACCCGATCCCGCTGACCGGTCCGGTGCCCTCGGCGACCCGGCCGCCCGGCGGCTGCCCGTTCCGCACCCGCTGCTGGAAGGCGGACGGGTTGTGTGCCGAGGTGATGCCGGACTTCTCGGCCGCGTCGCGGCCCGGACACCGCTACCGGTGCCACCATCCTGTCGAGGAGGAGGAATCGACCCGCGACCTAGCACGCCAGGAGCCCTGACATGCCCTTCCCCACCCCGCTCACCGGTGTCGTCCCGCCCGTCTGCACGCCCCTGACACCGGAGCGCGAGGTGGACGTCCGCTCGCTGCTCAGGCTGGTCGACCACCTGGTGGAGGGCGGGGTGCACGGGCTGTTCCTGCTCGGGTCCACGTCCGAGGCCGCGTTCCTCACCGACCGGCAGCGCAGGCAGGTCGTGGAGGCGGTCGTGGCGCACGTGGGCGGCCAGTTGCCGGTCCTGGCCGGCGCCATCGACATGACCACGCCGCGCGTCCTGGACCACGTCGCGGCGGTGACGGCGGCCGGAGCGGAGGCGGTGGTCGTCACCGCCCCCTTCTACGCCCGCACCCACCGCTCCGAGATCGTCCACCACTACCGCCGGATCGCCGCCGCGTCCGCGGTGCCGGTCATCGCCTACGACATCCCCGTCGCCGTGCACACCAAGCTCCCCGCCGAGGTGGTGCTGGGTCTGGCCGCCGACCGGGTACTGGCCGGGATCAAGGACTCCAGCGGGGACCTGGCCGCCTTCCGCGAGATCGTCACCGGCTCCCGCGCGCACCCCGGGTTCAGCGTGCTGACCGGCTCCGAGCTCATCGTGGACTCCGCGCTGGCGCTGGGTGCCGACGGGGCGGTGCCGGGGCTGGCCAACGTCGACCCGCACGGGTACGTCCGGCTGTACCGGATGTGCCGCGCCGGCGACTGGGAGGGGGCGCGGGCGGAGCAGGAACGGCTGTGCGCGCTGTTCGGGATGGTCACGGTCGGGGATCCGGCGCGGATGGGCGGCAGCTCGTCGGCGCTGGGCGCGTTCAAGGCCGCGCTGCACCTGCGGGGCGTCATCGACTGCCCGGTGACGGCGGAGCCGCAGGTGCCGTTGTCCGGGGAGGAGGCCGAGAGGGTCGGCAAGTTCCTGGCGGCGGCGGGGTTGCTGTAGTCCCTTCCGGCTCAGGTCAGGGTCAGTCTGCGGAACTCCAGGGTGTCGTAGCTGTGGGTGGTGCCCGTCTCGTACAGCACGCCGATCGTGTCCTGGCCGAGCTGGACCAGGTCGGAGTAGGCGGCCGGGCGGTCCGAGAGGGTGAGCAGCCTGGTGAAGGTGTGGCCGCAGTCCGTGCTGGACCAGATCGCCAGGGCGCGGCGGGCGGTCGGCACGGAGGGACCGGAGAACAGCAACGGGGCTTTGCGGCCGGTGAGTTGGAGGAGGCTGCCCTGGACGACCGGGACGTCGTTCAGGGTGGGCTGGACGGCGTAGGGGCGGTCGAGGGTGGTGCCGCCGTCGCCGGAGTAGGTGTCGAGGCGGTTGCCGGGGGCGGTGCCGTACTGGTCGCGGGCGTTGAAGTAGAGCCTGCCGTCCGGGAGTTGGGCGGCGGTCGTCTCGTTGACGTTGGTCACGCCGTCGCGGGTGTCGGTCACGAAGCCGAGGTGCCAGGTGCGGCCGCCGTCGTCGCTGTAGAGCGCGTGCCCGCCGTCGTACCGGGCCCCGCGGCCGGAGGAACCGGCGGGCGGGGCGACGGAGTGGTTGGCGGGGACGAGCAGGCGGCCGGCGTGCGGGCCCCGGGTGAGGGCGACGGCGTGGCCGGGCCCGGTGGCGTACCAGCGCCAGCCGGGCCGCTTCACCTGGGCCGTGATGTCCGCCGGGGGTGTGAAGTGCCGGCCGTCGTCCCAGCTGCGCTGCACGAACACCCGGCGGTCCGCCGCACCCTGCTGGATCTGTCCCTCCGTCGCCCTCCCGCTGTTGGCGCAGGTCACCAGGACGACGGCACCGGTGCGCGGGTCCACCACCGGCGCCGGGTTGCCCCGGGTGTCGCCGTCTCCGGCGGCCACGACGGTCAGCGGGCCCCAGGTGCAGCCGCCGTCGGTGGAGCGGCGCAGGACGACATCGATGTCACCGCTGTCGCCGACGCCGTCCCGCCGCCCCTCGGCGAAGGCCAGCAGGGTGCCGGTGGGGGTCTTCCCGCGCGAGTCGCTTCGGGCGTGGGGGAGGGTCCGCACGATCGCGGGGATCCGGTAGGCGGCGTAGCCGCCCTGACCGGAGACGTACGGCACCGAGGAGACGCAGCGGGGGTTGGCTTGTCCGTGGCGGGCGTGTGCGGACGTGGCGCGGGCGGGTGTCTCTCGTGCCGTCCCACCGGTCATGGGCGTCGCCCGGGCGGAGGCCGCCGTGGAGAGGCAGGCGGTGAGCGAGGTGAGGAGCGCGAGGGCGGTGAGCAGGGTGCGGCTCTTCGGTGTCACCCGCCCATGCTCCCAGGAATCACCAGCCCCGACTCGTAGCCGACGATCACCAGCTGGGCGCGGTCCCGGGCGCCGAGCTTGCCCATGATCCGGCTGACGTGGGTCTTGGCGGTGAGCGGGCTCAGCCCCAATACCTCGGCGATCTCGGCGTTGTTGAGGCCGCGCGCGACCAGGGTCAGCACCTCGCGCTCCCGGTCCGACAGGCACTCGGGGCCGCCCGTGGCGGGGGCGGACGGGCTGCGCAGGAACCGCTCGATCAGGCGTGCCGTGGGCCCCGGTGAGAGCAGTGCCTCGCCCGCCGCGACCGTGCGGATCGCGTCGAGGAGGTCGGCCGGACGGGTGTCCTTCACCAGGAATCCGGAGGCACCGGCGCGCAGCGCCTCCACCACGTGCTCGTCGGTGTCGTAGGTGGTGAGCACCAGGACCCTGACCCCGGCGAGGTCCTCGTCGGCGGCGATCAGCCGGGTCGCCTCGATGCCGTCGAGGCCGGGCATGCGGATGTCCATCAGCACCACGTCGGCGCGCTCGGCGCGGGCGAGGTCGACGGCCGCGCGGCCGGTGCCGGCCTGCCCGACGACCTCCATGTCCGGCGCCGACTCCACGAGCATCGCGAACGCGGCCCGCACCAGGGTCTGGTCGTCGGCGAGCAGTACCCGGATCATCTCCGGTCCCCCGGTTTCTCCCCCAGCGGCAGTACGGCGCTCACCTCGTAGCCCCGGCCGTCGGCGCGCGGTCCGGCGTCGACCGTGCCGCCGACGCTGCGGGCCCGCTCCCGCATCCCGACGAGCCCGAAGCCGGGCGGACCATCACCGGCGCCGCCCGCACCGTCGTCGGTGACCCGGACGCGCAGGGCGCCCCGCTCCTCGTACACGCCCACGCGCACGGTCAGGTCGGCCCGGCCGCCGTGCCGTACCGCGTTGGTGAGCGCCTCCTGCACGATCCGGTAGGCGGCGGCGCCGACGGCCGGCGGCACCCCGTCGGCCCGCACGGTCAGCTCCACCCGGGCGGCCGCCGACTTCGCGAGTTCGGCGAGGCCCTCGAGGCCGGGCAGCGGGCCGCGGGCGTCCGGGGTGCCGGGGTCGCGCAGCACCTCCAGGGTCGTACGGAGTTCGCCGCGGGCCGTGCGGCAGGTCTCGGCGATGTCGTCGAGGGCCTTCGCGACGGCCGTACGGTCCAGGCGTTCGGGGTCGGCCTCCAGGACGTGCGCGGCGACCGAGGTCTGCACGCCGATGAGGGTGATGGTGTGGGCGAGCAGGTCGTGCAGGTCGCGGGCGACGCGCAGGCGTTCCTCGGCGACCCGGCGCCGGGCCTCCTCCTCGCGGGTGCGCTCGGCGCGTTCGGCGCGTTCCACGGCGGCGGCGGCGTTCTCCCGGTGGACGCGGAGGTACCCGCCGAGGACCAGCATGGAGACGATCCAGCCGGTGATCTGGAAGCTCACCTGGACCCCGGCCATGCCGTGGCGGATCTTCAGCAGCAGCATCAGCATGACGACGGCGGCGCCGACGAAGGCCGTGCGCCGGGGGCCGTGGGTCACCGCCACCGTGTAGAGGACGACCATCGAGGCGGCGGTGGGCGCCGAGTGGTTGTAGTCCAGCTGGTGGTAGGTCGCGATCAGCGTGATCATGACGGCCAGCACGGTGAGCGGGGCCCTCCGGCGCCAGGCCAGCGGCACGTGCAGGCCGAGCAGCAGGGCCCAGCCGAGCGCGTCCGGGTGCCGGCCGCTGCCGACGGTGACGGCGATGGCGGAGGCGAGCGCGGCGAGCGCGGCGGCCAGGAGCGCGTCCTGCCGCAGGGGATCCAGGGACGCGAGGGTCCGGCCGGGCCGGGACGCGGCGATGGTGGCCTGCACGGGGTTCGTGACGGTTGCCTGCACGGGATTCATCTTCCGCTACGCGTTCACCGGCTCCGGTGTCCGGTCGGCGTCCGGTGCCGGACGGGACAGCCGGCCCGGCCACCACACCCTGTGCCCGAGCGCGACGCTCGCGCTGGTCACCAGGTAGGTGCGGACGAGGAAGGTGTCCAGCAGGACGCCGACGGCGATGACGAAGCCCAGCTCGACCAGCGGCACCAGGCCCATGTTGGTCAGCACCGCGAAGGTGGCCGCGAGCACCAGTCCGGCGGAGGCGATGACCCCGCCGGTGGTGCGCAGGGCGGTGAGGGCGGCTGCCGCCGGTTCGGCGCCCTTGACCGACTCCTCCCGCATCCGGTGCATCAGGAAGATGCCGTAGTCGACGCCGAGGGCGACCAGGAAGACGAAGGACAGCAGGCCGAGGCCGGGGTCGGTGCCGGGGAAGCCGAACAGGGGCCCGAAGGCGAGCCCGCCGAGGCCGAGGGCGGCGCCCCACACGGCGACGACGGCCGCGACGAGGAGCAGCGGGGCGACCAGGGAGCGCAGCAGGACGACCAGGATCAGCAGCACGGACAGCAGCACGATCGGGACGACCACGAGACGGTCGCGGGCGCCTGTGTCCTTCAGGTCGAGCTGCTGGGCGCTGGGCCCGCCGACGTGGGAGCCGGGCAGCCGGTGCCGGAGCGCCTCGATGGTGGCGGTCTCGGCGGCGGACTGGGGCGGGGCGGACGCGGTCACCGTGATCTCGGTCCAGCCGCCGCCGGTACGGCCCTCGCGGGCGTCCGCCACTCCCCTGGTGCCCTTGACGACGGCGAGGCTCGCGTCGGCCCGCCATGCCGGGGTCATGATGTCGATGGGCTGCGCGGACCGCTCCGGGTAGGCCTTGGCGACGGTTTCCATGGCGGTCACGGACTCGGGCCGGTGCACGAAGGTGTCCAGCTGCTTGATCGCGCCGGGCAGGTTCAGGGTGCCCAGCGCGAGCGCGCCGAGCAGGACGGCGCCGGAGGCGAGGACGGTCAGCGGGCGGCGTCCGGCCGAGGAGCCCATCGCCGCGAACAGGGACCGGCGGGCCTTGGGCTCGCTGCCGTACGCCGGGAGAAGCGGCCAGAAGACGCGGCGGCCGAGCAGGACGAGGACGGCGGGGAGCAGGGTGAGCATCGCGGCGAGCGCGCACAGCACGCCGACCGTGCCGAGCGGCCCCATGCCCCGGCTGGAGTTGAGGTCGGCGGCGAGCAGGCAGAGCAGTCCGGCGGCGACCGTGCCGGAGGAGGCGAGGACGGCGGGCCCGCAGCCGCGCAGGGCGGCGCGCATCGCGTCGTACGGGCGCTCGTGCCGGCGGAGTTCCTCGCGGTAACGGGAGACGAGGAGCAGGGCGTAGTCGGTGCCGGCGCCGAAGACGAGGATGGTCATGATGCCGGCGCTCTGACCGGAGACGGTGGTGCCGAAGGCCTGGTTGAGGCCGTAGGCGGCGGCGCGGGCGAGGAAGTCGGAGAGACCGGCGACGAGGAGCGGGACCAGCCACAGCAGGGGGCTGCGGTAGATGAGGACGAGCAGGAGCGCGACGACGGCGACCGTGGTGTAGAGCAGGGGTCCGCCGAGCGAGGCGTACACCCCGGAGGCGTCGGTGGCGAGCGCGGCCGCACCGCCCACCTGCACGCTCAACCCACCCTGGTCATGCGCGACTTGGCGGACGTCGTCGACGAAGGTGTTCCGCTTCTTCTCGTCCGTGCCGGGCTCGTTGCTGGTGACCGGGTAGATGAGGGTGGTGCCGTCGGCGGACGGGATGCCGTGCGGGGTGCTTCCGGACAGAGGGTGCCGGTGGGCGATCTCGGCGACCTGGGTCCGTGCCGTGGTCCGGTCGGCGGCGGTGAGACCGGTGGACCGGTGGTAGACGAGGACCAGCTCGGTGCTCTGGCCGCCGGGCAGCCGGTCCTGCAGCTTGGCGGCCTGGGTGGAGTCGGCGGACGCCGGCAGGTAGTCGGTGGCCCGGTCGTGCTGGACGTCGGCCAGCTGGGCGGCGAACGGCCCGGCGACGGCCAGCAGCACCGCCCACAGCCCGACCACCAGCCAGGGCAGCCCCCGGCCTTTTCGTGTCTTCGCGGCCCCCATGGAAATCGGGCCTCCCCTCCGCAGCGGATGTCTGGATACGGCTTCCAGACTTCCGGCGAAAGGGACGCCGTTCGTCGGGCCTGAAGGCGAGTTCGGCGCTACTGCCGGGGGTGACCGGGGCGCGCCGTTACTCCCGGGGGAGTATCAGGACGGCGTCCGCGCCGCTGCCAGCAGGCGGGTCACGTCGGGGGCGCAGATGGTGAGGGCCGCGCCCACCGTGGTGAGGGCGTCGCGTTCGGCGGGAGTGTAGGGGCCGTCGGCGAGGGCGATGCGGGCGGCCTGGAGGAGGAGGGACTCGCGGCCGGCCGGGGCGAGGTGCGGGGCGAGCGGGTCCAGGGCCTCGTGCAGCTCTATGGTCAGGCTGGTGCCGCACTCCGCGCCGAGGACCCGGCCGGTGTCGGCGGCGAGGGCCTCGACCAGGGCGGCCAGCTGTTCCTCGGTGCAGCCGTCGAAGCCGGCGGCGCGCACCGCTGCCGCGGCCGTCTCCAGGGCCGTACGGGAGGAGGTGCCGCCCGCGGCGAGCACGGCGAGGGCGACGGTGTGCACGGCGTCGCGGAGCATCGCGGAGAAGCGGCGGGTGGTGGGGTGGTCGAGGACGTCGGTGCCGTAGTGGTGGCGGCAGGCGGCGCACTCCACGACCGGGCCCGCGGTGCCGCGCGGCAGCAGGGGGACGCCGAGCAGGGTGAGCCTGCGGCGGCCGGTGAGCCGTTGGTAGTTGCGGTCGCCTCCGCAGCCGGGGCAGTAGAACTCGCCGTCCCCCACGGGTGTCCACGCGGTGCGGATGCGCAGGATGTGCACAGCCCTGGTGGCACGGCCGTCTCGTCCCCGTACTGGCAGCACGTCGCACCTCCGTAACGACGCGGCAACATCGCCGCGCTGGCGTGATGTTAGCCACATCACCAAGGCTGAGTCAGTACCCCGTAAGAGACCTTTCTGTGACCTGACCGGCCCCGTGGCCGAGAACAGCCGGGGGCCCCGGCCGCCGCCCACCGGGGCGGGGGGGCCCCCGACCCCGCGGACGGCGGGGCGGGGCCGGGGCCGG
>NZ_JBEPBF010000193.1:0-13346 GCF_040298985.1 Streptomyces sp. NPDC001093
CGCGCCCGGGTTTCACGCGCCGGCGCCCGGGGCTGCGCGGTGGCGCGGGCGCTTCGCCCGGCAGGCGCCCGGCCGGCCGGCGGTGCTGCTCTCCGCGGGTGCCTGGGGTGCGGCGTACCGCCCGGACGCCACCGCCCGGCTGCTGACGGCGGCCGGCTGGCTGCCGGTGGTGCTGTGCGGGCGCAACGCAGGGCTGCGGGCGCGGGTGTCCCGGGTACCCGGGGTGCTCGCCCTGGACTGGGTGGACGACATGCCCGGGCTGCTGGCCGCCGCGTACGCCCTGGTGGACAACGCGGCCGGCCAGACCGCCGTACAGGCCCTCGCCGCCGGGCTGCCCGTGCTCGGGTACCGGCCACTGCCCGGCCACGGGATGGACGGAGTCCGCCGGATGGCCGACCTCGGCGTGTCGGAACTCGCCCCCGACGGGCCCGCGTTACTGACGGCTCTCGGCAGCCTCACGGAGGGCGGCCCGCAGCGGGCGGAACGGGTGTCGCGGGGGCGGGCGCTGTTCCGGGATGATCCGATGGCGCACGTGACCGGGATGTGAGACGGGCAGACGGGGGAGGCGGGATACCCACGGCCACCGGCCCACCTGGGTCCGGCGTCCGCTCGCCCTGCGCTCCGGGACGCGGAGCATGGCGGCCGCTCCCCCGGCCATTGCTCACTGTCACCACCGGTCCCGGAGCACCGGGTGACGCATCGCCCGGTCCAGCCTCGCCCGGCGCACAACCGATCGCCCCGCTCAGCAGCGCGCCCCATGCTCACGCAGAGAGCCGACGCAAAGCCCGGACTCCCGGCAGTCCGCACCCGGGCAGGCAGTGCCGCCGGGCACCAACCGGCGCCTCGGCGGCTCCCCGCCTCCGCTCAACCACCGCGCCGACCACCCGCGCGCCAGGGGTAACGCATCGCCCCGTCCGGCCCCGCGTGGCACACAACCGACCGCCCTGCTCAGCAGCGCGCCCATGCTCACGCAGACAGCCGACGGAAAGCCCGGCTTCGCGGCAGTCCTGCACGAGGGCGGGCAGTGTGCCGAGCGCCGGCAGGCGGGGGCTCCTGGCCGGTCGGAGTCGGGCAGCAGGATCGTGCCGCCGCCGATCAGGTCCGCCGCGACCAGAGCCCGCACGGACGCCGGGGTGGCCTCGGCCGTCCAGTCCTTGCCCCATGCCGACCACTGCACAGGCCGCACGTGAGGATCCCGCCGGTGGCCGTAGACGTCGTGCAGCGCGCGTGCGGTCCGGGCGACCTGCCGCGCGTGCCGGGCGGGTGCGGGGCGTCAGGGACGGTGGTGGGTCCAGCCGTGCACGGCCAGTTCGTGTCCGCGCCGGGCGGTCTCCCGGACCAGCGCGGGATGGCGCACCACGTGCTCGCCGGGCACGGAGAACGTCGCCCGCACACCGAGGTCGTCCAGCGCGTCGAGGATATGTGGTGTGGACCGCGGGTCCAGGTCGTTGTCCAAGGTCAGCGCGACGTGTCGGCGGCGGCCGGTGCCGGCGAGCCGCGGGAACAGCAGCAGCCGCACCCGGGGAGCCAGGTGGCCGCCGGTCCGATGTGCGCGGCGGCGAGCGACGGCGGCCGGCAGCGGGACGGCCGCGGTCCGCCATGGGCGGCCGGACATGGGGGACAGCGCTCACCCGCCTTCCGTACGTGTCCTCAACCGTGCGTCCGGTAACCGTGCGTCCGGTGCAGACGCCTCCCGCTGTCCTTCCCGCCCCGCGACCGCGCGTCCCACTCCCGTCCGACGGCCGGCGCCCGGGCCAGTCCGATGCTGCCCGCCCCGATCAGGGCGATGCCGATCGCCTCCGGCACCATCCGCCACCCGAGGTGGATCGCCTCCGCGAACAGGACCCAGCCGAGGACGACGCTGGTGAGCGCGTCACCGAGGGTGAGGGCGGGCTGCGAGGCGGTGAGCGATCCGGCGCCCAGCGCACTCTGCAGCAGCAGGAAGGCGATGAGTCCGGCGCCGGCCGTGGCGTACGGCGACCAGTGGGTGAACATCGCCGCCGGCCCGTGTCCGAGCCGCCCCACGGCTTCCTTGAGCAGCGCGGCGGTGGTGGCGAAGCACACGGCGGAGGCGAGGCCGAACAGCGCGGCCCGGGGCGCTCCCTTCGCCGGGCGGGCGGCGGTCACGAGGAGCACGACCAGGCCGAGCGCCCCGCCGCCGCCCAGGAGCCAGGCCCGGGGCGGCGCGGTCGGCACGCCCGCGCCCGGGGCGGCCGCCAGCAGGAACACGGCCAGTCCGGCGGCGAGGGCGACGAAGGCCAGCCAGGTCCACGGGCCGGGGCGGCGCCGGAAGACGACACCGCCCACCAGCAGGGTGAACAGCAGCTCGGTGGCGAGCAGCGGCTGGACCAGGGACAGGCTGCCCACGGCCAGCGCCCCGGCCTGCAGCAGCCCGGAGACCGCCAGCAGCGCGGCACCCGCGAGCCAGTACGGGCGCCGCAGCAGCCGGGCGAACCGGCGCACGGCCGCCCCCGGACCACCGGCGCCCTCCTCGTCGTACGGCTCCTGCACGGCGGCCAGGCGCTGCAGGACGGACGCGGACGCGTTGCTCAGGGCCGCGAGCAGTGCGAGCAGGACCGTGACGCCGGTCATGGCCGGTCACCCGAAACGGGCGGCGAGCCACCGGTAGAGCCCGGGCGCGACGCCGCGCACCAGGGCGGGACACCGCAGCCAGCCGGGGACGTACACCTCGTCCTTGCCGTGCAGCACGGCGGCCCAGACGGCGTCCGCCACGCGCTCGGCCGGCACCGGGCGCGGCCATGCCCGCGTGTAGGGGGCGCCGCGGCGCTCGAAGAACGGCGTGTCGACCGCGCCGGGGATCACATGCGACACGCCCACCCCGGTGTGGCGCACCTCGTAGCGCAGGGCGTCGGCGAAGGCGGCCAGGGCGGCCTTCGCCGCGGAGTACACGGCCTCGCCGCGCACGCCGAGGCTGCCCGCGACGGACCCGATGAGCACGATGCGTCCCGAGCCCGCCGCGACCATGTGGGGCAGCACGGCGCGCACGAGGTGCAGGGTGGCCAGCAGGTCGACGCCGACGATCTCGTCGATGCGCGCGTGCGGCATGCCGGTGAAGTCGCCGGCCCAGCCCAGGCCCGCGCACGCCACCAGCAGGTCGAGGCGGCCCGCGTGGTCGAGGACCAGATCGGTGAGCAGACGGTCGGCGCCCGGCCGGGTCAGGTCCGCCGGCACGGCCAGGGCGTCGAGCGGCGCGGCCACCTGCTCCAGTCGGGTGGCGTCCCGCCCGTTCAGCACCAGCCGCCAGCCTCCCTCGGCGGCGAGCCGGCGGGCGACGACGGCACCGATGCCCGAGGAGGCACCCGTCACCAGCGCGGTGCCGCCCCGGCCGGCCCGGTTCCCGGCGGGTCCGAGGGCCGGGCCCGCCGCCGGGACGGAGGTCGCGACCGGCCCGGCGCGTTTCGACGGTCCTGCGGGTGGCGGGGCGTGGGACATGGTGACGACCTCACTGCGACGTGTGGGCACGGGCTCGCGAACTCCGGGGCCGAACCTTCGCGGTGTATCCAGGGCGCCACACACTGAAACACCGCGCACGGCGAAGCCCCGCCGAACGCCCGCCGCAGGTGAACGGATGGGGCTCGGGCGCCGGTCGGTATGTCGGGACGACCACGGGTTTCGGGGAGCGAGGCAGCGGTCGCGGTGCACCGGGCCGACGCCCACATCACGACCGTACGCCGGGGCATCCGGCGGCAGAAGGGCATCACCTGCGCCGGGGTGCTCCGGCTGATCGACCGGCTGCCGTACGCCGAGGCGTTCGGTGTCCAGCCGCGGACGCGGAGGCGGGCCCTGGCCCGGGTGGTCGCGAGCGAGCGGCGTGGCCGGTCAGTCCAGGCCCGGCACGGGCGCGCCGGAGGGCACACCGGCGCCGATGTAGGCGTCGTAGAACTCCTTCCAGGGCGCGCTCACCCCGGCGTGCGCGCCCTCGAAGCGCCCGCCGCGTGCCTTGGCGTCCAGGGCAGCGAGGCACACCTCCCAGCCGGCGCCGTTGCGGGCGGCGGTGTCCGACTCGCCGAGGACGTTGGTGAGCGTGAACCGGGTGCGCCGTTCGCCGACGGCTTCCAGGTCGAAGCGGAGCTCGTCGCCGCCCCACGCGAAGGACAGGTGCCGGGGCGGGTCGACGGCGAGCACCCTGCCGGTGGACTCGGGCATGTTCGGGTCGCCGCTGAAGCGGATGGTGCCGCCGGGACGTAGCTCCATCTCGGCGCGGGAGGGGAACCACTGGGCCAGTTCGCCGGGATCGGTGACGAACCGCCAGACGCGTTCCACCGGGTGGTCGTAGGTGCGGCTGAACCGGACGGCGGGGCGGCCGTCCTCCAAGGTCAGATAGGTGCCGGTGAGATCGACGGGCATGGGGTTCCGGTCCTTCGCTGTGGGGGGTGTCAGGTGTCGTCCGACGTCTCGTCGAGGCGCCGGCCCAGGGCGTCCAGGCTGCGGTTCCACAGCCGGCGGTAGGGCTCGAGCCAGGCGTCGAGGGCGGCGATCGGTGCCGGGTCGAGGGCGTAGACGCGGCGCTGCGCGTCCTGCCGGACCCGGACCAGGCCCGCCTCCCGGAGCACCTTCAGGTGCTTGGAGGTGCTCGGCTGGCTCAGTCCGCAGGCGTCGACGATCTCCCCGACGGGCCGGGGTCGCTCCAGCAGGAGCGCGACGATGGCACGCCGATGGGGGTCGGCGAGGGCGGACCAGAGCGCTGCGTCGGACATGAGACTTAATATGCCTCGATAGTTATATTCCCGTCAAGGAATGCAAGAGAAAAGGAAACGTTGCCGTTTCGCTAGCCGTGCCCTAAGGTCGTAGGTGTACGAAACAGTTTCGTTTACGAGCTGTTCGCTCGCCCGTACCCGAACGACTTGCCCTGGAGTGGTTCCCCATGCCCCAGAAGACCCTGGCCGAGGGCTCCCGAGCAGGAGCCGCCGCGATCGAACACGGTGGGGTGGCCTCGCCCAAGCGGTGGTGGATCCTCGCGGTCATCGCCATCGCCCAGCTGATGGTCGTCCTCGACGCCACGATCGTGAACATCGCCCTGCCGTCCGCCCAGACCGACCTCGGCTTCTCCGACGGCAACCGGCAGTGGATCGTGACGGCGTACGCCCTCGCCTTCGCCTCCCTGCTGCTGCTCGGCGGCCGGATCGCCGACCTGTTCGGCCGCAAGCCCGCCTTCCTCGTCGGCGTCGTCGGCTTCGCCGCGGCCTCCGCGCTGGGCGGCGCCGCGAACGGCTTCACCATGCTGGTCGTCGCCCGGGCCCTGCAGGGCGCCTTCGGCGCGCTCCTTGCGCCCGCCGCGCTGTCGCTGCTCAACACCACGTTCACCAACGCCAGGGAACGGGCCCGGGCCTTCAGCGTGTACGGCGCGATCGCCGGCGCCGGCGGCGCCGTGGGCCTGCTGCTCGGCGGTGTGCTGACCGACGCGTTCGACTGGCGCTGGACCCTGTACGTGAACGTGGCCATCGCGGTCGTCGCCTTCGCGGGCGGCTGGATCCTGCTGGACAACCACCGTGACGCGGAGAACGCCAGGCTGGACGTGCCGGGCACGGTCCTCGTGGCCGCCGGTCTGTTCTCCCTCGTCTACGGCTTCTCCAACGCCGAGACACACCACTGGGGTTCGCCGCTGACCTGGGGCTTCCTGATCGCGGGCGGTGTGCTGCTCGCGGCCTTCGCCAGGTGGCAGACCCGGGCCGCGCACCCGCTGCTGCCGCTGCTGCCGCTGCGCATCCTGCTCGACCGCGACCGCGCGGCCTCCTTCCTCGCGGTGCTCATCACCGGCGCGGGCATGTTCGGCGTGTTCCTGTTCCTGACCTACTACCTCCAGCTCAACCTGGGCTTCAGCCCGACGAAGACCGGTGTGGCGTTCCTGCCTATGGTCGGCGCGCTGATGGTGACCGCGCAGGTGGGCACCACGATCCTGGTGCCCCGCCTCGGCCCGAAGACGGTCATCCCGCTGGGCTTCGCCATCGCGACGGGCGGCATGGCCTGGCTCACCGGCATCGGCCTCGGCTCGCACTACCTGAGCGCCGTCCTGCCGCAGCTGATCGTGATCGGCGTGGGTCTCGGCCTGGTCATGCCGCCGGCCATGCAGCTGGCCACCGGCGGAGTCGCGGCCGAGGACGCGGGCGTGGCCTCCGCGACCGTCAACGCCATGCAGCAGGTGGGTGGTTCGATCGGCACGGCGCTGCTGAACACCCTCGCCGCGAGCGCCGCCACGGACTACCTCTCCGGCCGGGACGCCACCAGCAGGCTGGTGCGGGCACAGGCGACGATCGAGAGCTACACGACCGCCTTCTCGTGGTCCGCGGGGCTCTTCGCCGCGGGCGCGGTGCTCGCCTTCCTGTTCTACCGGCGCGGGGTGCCGCAGCAGGACGCGGGAGCGGCACCGGTCGTCCACATGTGACAGCCACGCGCCATCCAGCCCGAGGGGCCGCCGTCAGCAGGGAGACGGCGGCTCCTCGCCCTGTCATGGTGAGGAGTATGCGCAAGGCGTCGGCGGCGCTCGGCAGCGTCCTGTTCCTCGTCTTCGTCTCGGGCGGCGCGGCCGTGGTGGTGCCGTGGTGGCTGACCGGTGGCCGGCGCTGCGGCCACTGGTGGCCGCCGCTGCGGCTGCTCGGCCTGCTGCCCCTGCCGGCCGGTGCCGCCGTCATTCTGGAGGCCTTCAGCCGGTTCGCCCTGGAGGGGCTCGGCACGCCGGCGCCGGTCGCGCCGCCCGCGCGGCTGGTGGTGAGCGGCCCCTACCGGTACGTTCGCAATCCGATCTACGTCGCGGTGGTCGCCGTACTCTTCGGACAGGGCCTGCTTCCGGCCCGGCCGGTGCTCTTAGGTTACGCCGCCGGCGCCTGGGTGCTGACCTGGGCGTTCGTCCGCTGGTACGAGGAGCCGGGGCTGGTGCGACGCTTCGGCACCGAGTACGAGCGCTACCGGCGGGCGGTGCCGGCCCGGTGTCCCCGGCGCCCTCCCCGGCGGGGCGCTTGAGACGGCCGTCGGCGGGTAACTCAGCTGATCAGGGGCACGACGGTGGAAGGAGAGGCCATGTCCGGCGAGCAGGACGAGAAGGACCGCAAGGAACAGTTCGACACCGCCCTGGAGGAAGTACTCCGGGAGGTCGAGGAGGCCGAGAAGCGCGACGAGGACAAGGCCGCCGGCGGCAAGGCCGGGGACGCGATCACGCCGAACACCGAGGCGCAGGAGGAGGCTGACCGGCCGGAAGAGGACTGAGAAGCCCGAACGCGGGAGCAGTCGTGCCCTCCAGGCATGGCGACCACCCGCGCCCTCCGGGCGCGAACCGACCACCGGCAGCCGACCCGCCCGGGGACGAGCAAGCCCCGGCGTCCCTCCCGGGACGGCGGCCCCACCAGCCATGCCCTCCCGAGGCCCAGCGGCCACCCGTGCCCCCGAGGCGGAACGACGACCGGCGCCTCCCGAGGCCCAGCGGCCACCAACAGCCTCCCGAGGCCGCTCGGGCGGCGGTGTCCTCCCGGGCCGGGGTACCCGGTCCTCATGAACAGCCACGAGTGCGGACCCGGGCTGCCTCCGCCCCGCGGGCCCCTCTCCGCCGCGGTCGCCGCTCGTCTGCGCGGCGCGGGGCCCCTGCCCGGGCCCGCTGAGGCCGGGGAGGCGGATCCGTACGGCGACGACCTGCAACTCGCCCTGTACCTCTGCTACGAGTTGCACTACCGGGGCTTCGCCGGCGTCGCCCCGGAGTGCGAGTGGGACCCTGACCTGCTGCGCGTCCGCGCCGCGCTGGAGCGCCGCTTCCTGTCCGCGCTGCGCGCCGACGCGCCGGGCCACGACAGCCTCGACGACGCCCTCGCCGCGCTGCTGACCGAACCGGCCGAGGGCAGCGGGGTCACCCATTTCCTCGGCACCGAGGGCGAGTTGTGGCAGTTGCGCGAGTACGCCGCCCAGCGCTCGCTGTACCACCTGAAGGAGGCCGACCCGCACGCCTGGGTGCTGCCGAGGCTGTGGGGCCGGGCCAAGGCGGGGATGGCGGCGGTGGAGTTCGACGAGTTCGGCGGCGGCCGGGCCGACCGGGTCCACGCGCACCTGTTCGCCGCGCTGATGACGGACCTGGGCCTGGACTGCAGCTACGGCCGCTATCTGGACGCGGCCCGCACGGAGATGCTCGCCGTCGTCAACCTGATGTCCCTGTTCGGACTGCACCGCGGGCTGCGCGGCGCGCTGGTGGGCCACTTCGCCGACGTGGAGATCACCTCCTCACCGGGCTCCCGCCGGCTCGCCGAGGCCATGCGCCGCACCGGCGCGGGATGCGCGGCGGAGTTCTTCTACGACGAGCACGTCGTGGCGGACGCGGTGCACGAGCAGGTCGTACGCCATGAGGTGATCGGCGGACTGCTCGCCGAGGAGCCGGAGCTCGCGGCGGACGTGGCCTTCGGGATCGACGCGACCGAGTATCTGGAGGACCGGCTGGCGCGGCGGCTGCTCGCCGACTGGCGCGCCGGGCGCTCGTCGCTGCGCACACCTCTGGCGCCACAGACATCCCATACATCCTGAATGCCGGGGTACTCGCGCGGTGTGATCGCTGTGGTGCTTCCGGGCGTGTACGCCCCGCAGGACGACACGGAGTTGCTCGCCGAGTCCCTCCGCGAGGAGGCTCCGCCGCCCGGTGCCCGGGTGCTCGACGTCGGCACCGGCAGCGGGGCGCTGGCCCTGGAGGCGGCCCGGCACGGCGCCGAGGTGACCGCGGTGGACGTGTCCCGGCTGGCGGTGTGGACGGTACGGATGAACGCCTGGCTGACCCGGCTGCCGGTGCGGATCCGGCGCGGCAACCTCTTCGGACCGGTCCGGGGCCGCACCTACGACCTCATCCTCGCGAACCCGCCGTACGTTCCCGCACCCGATGCCGGACGCCGGCCGCGCGGCCGGGCCCTCGCCTGGGACGCGGGCCGGGACGGCAGGCTGCTGCTGGACCGGATCTGCCGGGACGCGCCCGTGCTGCTCCGCCCCGGAGGCGTGCTGCTGATCGTGCACTCGGCGCTCAGCGATCCCGACCGCACCCTGCGACTGCTGCGCGCCGCACGCCTGGAGGCCTCGGTGGTCCGGCGCCGCCGGATCCCCTTCGGTCCGGTGCTGCGCTCGCGGGAGGACTGGCTGCGCCGGCGCGGTCTGCTCGCACCGGCCGCACATGAGGAGGAGTTGGTGGTCGTCCGTGCCGAACGAACGCGCTGACCGGGCCCGCAGGATCACCATCCAGCAGCAGGGGCCGCTGCTCGTGGAGGGGCCGGTGGAGGTCGAGTTGGCGGACGGCACCACGGTGTCCTCGGACCGTTTCCGTGTCGCTCTGTGCACCTGCCGGCGCAGTCGCCGCTACCCCTGGTGCGACACGAGTCACCGACGCAAGGCCAAGGACAGCGGTTGAAACCAGCTGTTTTTCGCCGCTCCCCGGACAAGGCCCCCCACGGGCCCGCCCGGGGAGCGGCTGTGTGCCCGGAAGCCGGCGGGCGGCCCCACTCCGCCCGTCGGCTCCGGTGCGAGATCGCAGGTTCCCCGCTTCCAGGGGCCGCACTCCCCAGTTGCGGACCTGTTCCGGCGTATGCGGAGCCCGCTGCGATCCCGGTCCTGGAGGCGGCCCTAGAAGGCGAAGACGCCGCCGCCCACCGAGTCGCGCACGCACGTGTTGCCGAAGGTGCGCTCGTACGAGACGCGCTTGCCCTCCCAGACGCCCTGGACGGTGACGACGACTGGGTTGTACAGCTTGTTGCACCACACGTCGACGCTCGGCTTCAGGGCGTCGAAGTCGCCGCCGGTGCCGCGCAGTTCGGCGCAGGCCACGGCGGCGGCCGGGTGGGTGCCGGAGGCCGTGGGGGCACAGGTCAGGGTGACGGCGCGCTCCGGGGTGGCCGTGGCCGCGTCGCTGCCGTGGCCGGTGGTGAGGACCAGCGCCGAGGGGGCGTAGAGCGACGACGGGGCGGCGCCCGGTGCAGCGACGGCGGCCCCGGTCAGGGATCCGCAAACGGCGGCGGCCATGAGGCCGAGGGCCGCTGCCCGGCGCGCGGTGTTCCGCATTGTATGCATCCTTCCGCTGGGATAGACGGGTGCCGGCTCCGGCCCGGTCTGCGCCGGAGCGGCGAGCGCCACTCTGCCGAGTCCGCCGCCGAAACACACATCGAACCCGCAGGTTTCAGTAACCTTGCGTGTTGAAACAGTGGCGTGAAGTTACGGAAATGGAAGAGCCTGACCGCGTAACTGAGCGGTTCTTGATCGCTGGAAGCGGTCACATGGCCGAAAATCACCGGCTCGTTAATCGGCCTGAAACATTCCGGGTTCGCCGTGAGTGAAACCTTTCACGATGCCTTCACGTCTCCTTGCGTTCATGTAGGCGGCCGCGTAAGGCTGATTACATGATTACAACGGAGCAAAAAGAGAAGCTGCGCGGCTGGTTCGCCGGCCGCCTGCCGGACGATCTCTTCGAGGAACTGGTCGAGATCACCGCCGACCGCGAGGAGATCACGGTGATCGGCCGCATCCCCGAGCCGCGGCTCGCCGAGGACGCCTCGGACCCCGAGCGGGAGACCGCGCTGCGCGCCCGGATACAGGAGTTCCGGGAGCGGACCCGCGAGGGCCGGATGGAGGTGGCCCGGGAGGCCGAGCACCTGTTCCGCCGCAAGGTCTCGTGGGGCGTGGTGTGCGGCCCGGAGCGCGCCCTGTTCACGCATGTGGCCGCGCCGGTCATGACCCGGCTGCGCCAGCCGGAGCGTCAGGTGCTGGACACCCTCATCGCCGGAGGCGTCGCCCGCAGCCGCAGCGACGCCCTCGCCTGGTGCGTACGCCTGGTCCAGCGGCACACCGAGGACTGGCTGACCGAGCTGCGCGAGTCGCTGGAACACGTCCAGCGGGTACGGGCGCAGGGACCCGACGCGGAGGAGGTGGCCGATCCCTCCACCGACGGCGAGGACGCACGTCCAGGACATGGTGCAGGAGGTTGAGCGGATCGGTGACCGGCTGCGCCGTGTCGTGTGCGTCGGCTCCGACGTGCCCGCGGACGGGGTGTCGTTCCGCGACGGGTTCGACAGCGACCACATTCGGCGGTCGCTCGCCGAGCACGGCGGCGTGTGGCGACCCGGCCCGCGGTGGAACCCCGGGCACTGGCCCATGTTCTCCAGGCCGAAGGACCTGGTGCGCAGGCTGAAGGAGGCGGGCGCCCGCGCGCTGACGCCCCGGCTACCCGCCAGTATCGTCGCTCTGCACGCGTACTCAGCGACGAGAGGCGGGACGGCCGGATGGCGAAGCACTGGGCTGATTTCCAGTACGAGATCTATCTGAGCGGGATGACGGGTGCCGTGCCGCGGCTTCCCACCGACCTGACCCGGCTGGAGGAGCTGGCCGAACACCGGCTCGGTCCGGGCCCGGTGGGGTATGTGGCGGGAAGCGCGGGCGACGGCAGCACGGCCCGCTCGAACCGGGCCGCGCTCGCCCGGCGCCGGATCGTGCCGCGCATGCTGCGTGACGTGGCCGAGCGCGATCTGTCTCTCGAGGTGCTCGGCCGGGCGCTGCCGGCGCCGCTGGCGCTGGCGCCCGTCGGCGTGCTGTCGATCATGCATCCGGACGCCGAGTCCGCCGCCGCCCGGGCCGCCGCCGCGCAGGGCGTGCCGTACATCCTGTCCTCGGCGTCGAGCACACCGATGGAGCGGGTCGCGGAGGCGATGGGGGACGCCGAGCGGTGGTTCCAGCTGTACTGGGGCAAGGACCGCGAGGTGACGCGGAGTTTCCTGAGCAGGGCGAAGGCCGCCGGGTTCTCGGTGCTCGTGGTCACCCTGGACACCCCGCTGCTGGCGTGGCGGCCGCGCGACCTGGACCAGGCGTATCTGCCGTTCCTGCACGGGGTGGGCACCGCGAACTACTTCACCGACCCGGCGTTCCGGGCAGGGCTCGCCAAGCCCGTGCACGAGGACCCGAACGCGGCGGTGCTGCACTTCCTCGGCCTGTTCGGGGACGCGGGCCACACCTGGCCGGACCTGGCGTTCCTGCGGGAGCACTGGGACGGTCCGATCGTGCTCAAGGGCATCCTGCACCCGGACGACGCCCGGCTCGCCGCGGACGCCGGGGTGGACGGCGTGGTGGTCTCCAACCACGGCGGCCGGCAGGTGGCCGGCTCGGTCGCCGCGGCCGATGCGCTGCCCCGGGTCGCGGACGCGGTCGGCGACCGGCTGACGGTGCTGTTCGACAGCGGGGTGCGCACCGGCGACGACGTGTTCAAGGCGCTGGCCCTCGGCGCGCGGGCCGTGCTCCTCGGGCGGCCGTACGTCTACGGGCTCGGGCTGGACGGACAGGCCGGCGTGGAGCATGTGATCCGGTGCGTGCTGGCCGAGTTGGACCTGACGCTGGCTCTGTCCGGGCACACGGGCCCGGGGACGGTGTCGGGGGCGGACCTGGTCGAGGACCCGAGCTGAGCGTGTCCGCCGGACGCTGCGCCGGGTGCCACGGCAGGCCGTGAGGCGTGTGCGGCACCGTCGTTGCCGGTCGCGCCCACGCGGCGCAGCCGCGTATCAGACGGGAGCCGCGCCCCTTCGGAGTGCTGGACCCCCCGTACCGGCGACGGAGAGTGAGCTCGGGCTCGCAGTGGCCCCGTCGGTCGTCCAGCGCTGGCCGGCCGAGCCGTCCCGCACCTTGACGACGAGATCGGCGCCGGCGTTCGACGCGGTGGTGGCGAGCGCCAGCGTCCGGTCCCAGCGGGTCAGCAACTCGCCCTGTGCGGTGAGGTCGTAGCGTACGTCGTCGCCCCGCGGCGTGCCGGCGGCGGCGCAGGTGCCGAGGATGACCACGCCGGCGTCGGCGTGCGAGTCCAGGCACAGCCCCGCGGCGGCCGCGCTGCGCAGGCGCCCGTCGGCCTCGTACGTCCATTGCTGGGTCGGTGCCGAGGAGCACACGGCGAGGACCGCGCCCGCACCGGCCTTCGGTGTGCCCCTGATGTCCAGGCACAGGTCGGCGGCCGCGTTGCGCAGCCGGGTGGGGCGGCCTGTGGTGGGCAGTCCCGCGGTGCCGGGCGCGGTGGCGGAGGCGTGCGGGGACTGGCCGGGGGCGCTGCCGGGGACGGCGCTGGTGGAGGCGACCGGGTCGGTGCCGTCGCCGCCGTCCGGCCACACGCTGATCGCCAGGACGGTCGCGAGCAGCGCCGCCGAGGCCACGCCGACCCCGGTGAGCAGCGTCCTGGACGACCAGGCGGTGCCGGGGATCCGGGCGAGCGGTCCGGGCTCGCCGCCGTGCCGCCGGCCGCGGGACCCCGGGAACCGGGCCCCGCCTTCGCCGTCGGCGCGGCGCCGGGTGCCGGGCGGGGCGGCACGGGTGAACAGACCTATGTCGCGCTTGTCGCCGCCGCGCCGGCG
>NZ_JBEPBF010000194.1:0-13056 GCF_040298985.1 Streptomyces sp. NPDC001093
CTGACCCGGGGGGGGTGCCGCTGGGGCCGTGGGGGGGTCGGGGGGGGTTCCTTGGGGGGGGGGGGCGCGGGCGGCGGGGGGGGGGGGGGGGGGACGGGCGGGGCGGTAGGGGGCGGCGGGGGCGCCGGGGACGTCGACCCGGACCGCGAAGACGGCGCCGTCGAGGGGTCCCGGGGTGGGCAGGCCGATGTGCGCGCTGGTGACGAGGAGCGTACGGCCGTCGGGGCCGCCGAGGCAGAGTCCCGCGGGCTGCCCGGCGGGCAGGTCGACGATGCGGTCGAGGCTGCCGTCGGGGCGGTAGCGGTGGACCTGCCCGGTGCCCCAGACCGCGGTCCACAGACAGCCCTCGATGTCGGTGGTCATGCCGTCGGGGCTGCCGGAGTCGAGGGCGACGAAGGGTTCGGGGGTGCCCGGGTCGCCGCTCACGGGGTCGATCGGACAGCGGCGGATGACGCCCCGGGCGCTGTCGGCGAGATACATGACGGTTCCGTCGGCGCTGAAGGCCGGGCCGTTGGGAACCGTGACGTCCCGTAGGACCCGGGTGACGCGGCCGTCGCGGTCCAGGCGGTAGAGGGAGCCCGCGTCCTCGGTGGCCGAGTACGCCATGCTGCCGGCCCAGAAGCGCCCGTGCGGGTCGGCGACGCCGTCGTTCATCCGCATCGGCACGGGTGCGCCGTCCTCGGGGCGCGCGATCCAGTCGACGCGGCCTGCGGGGTCGATGCGGCAGATGCCGGTGTCCGCCGCCGCGATCCAGTGGCCGGGGCGCCCCTTCACCGGTGCCACGGCGCCCAGGGGGCACGGCAGTTGAGTGATCGGTCCGAGCGGCGCGTCGGGCCCGTCGGGCAGGGCGAGCAGTCGGCCGGTGAGGATGTCGGTGAGCACGGCGCGGCCGTCCGTCCAGCGGATGCCCTCGCCCAGTTCCAGGCGGTCGGTCCCCAGGACCGCGGGGGCGGTCACGGGCGTGCCTCGGCGCGAACCACGTCCCGGAAGACGCGGGCGCGTTCGCGCAGGGCGGTGCGGTCGCCGCCCGCTGCCGCGTCGCCGACCAGGGGCGATCCGACGCCGACGGCCGTGGCACCCTCGCGCAGATAGGCGGCGGCCGCTGCGGCGTCCACGCCCCCGACCGGTACGAAGGGCAGGTCCGGGAAGGGGCCGCGCAGGTCCCGCAGATAGCCGGGCCCCCCGGCGCTGCCTGCCGGGAAGAGCTTGAGGGCGTCGGCGCCGAGCCGCTGGGCCTGGAGGATGTCCGTGGGGGTCAGCACGCCCGCGAGCACGGGGAGTCCGAGTTCGCGCCCGGTGGCGATGCCGTCGCTGACCGCCGGGGTGACGAGGAAGGCGGCGCCGGCCTGCTGGGCGGCACGGGCGTCGTCGGAGGTGAGCACGGTTCCGGCGCCGAGCGTGGCGTCGGGACCGAGCGCGGCGCGGGCCCGCGCGATGACATCGAGCGCGTCGCGCCCGGAGAGGGAGACCTCGATGAGGGTGACGCCCTCCTCGGCGAGGGTGAGCACGGTGGTCAGCGCGGCGTCCGGGTCGCTGCCGCGGACGATGGCGAGCAACCGGTGGGCGCGCAGCGCGGCGAGCAGGTCCATCCGGAATCCCTTCTGGTGACGGGTGTTCAGGGGCGGCGGTGCGCGGTGACGGTGAGCCGCCAGGCGACCTCGCCGCTCGGCGGTACGACGGCGGTGTCGCCGTCGCCCGCCGCGGCGCGGTCGAAGACGCGCCCGAGCATCGGCTCGACGCCGATCGAGCGGTACGGCGCGTCCCGGGGGAAGCCGCCGAGGTTGCGCCAGAGGGCGACCGCGACCGGCTGTCCGGCGGCCTCCACGGACAGGTGCAGTGTGTCGGCGCCGTCGTGTACGGACACCTGGGAGGTCAGGACGACCGCTCCGACGGCGCTCCCGTCGTCCGGGCCGAGCCGGTCCAGCCGTACGCCGTCGACGGTGGGCCAGGCGCCGGCGATCCAGCGGTCGCCCTCGTCCGGGTAGAGCCGTGTGACCGCCGGTCCGTCGACGCCGATCCGGGCGGCCGGAGAGAGGTCGAGCAGGGCGTGGGCGGCCCATACGAAGCGGTAGCCGGGCTCGGCGGCGAGCATGTAGTCGGCGACGACCGCGTCCCCTCGCCCGCCGATGCGCCGGGCCAGGCGGAAGTCGGGACACTCCACGATGTCCTCCTCCCCGGCCCGCCGCCAGGGCCGCGACCAGGCGTCCCCGTGGTCGGGCAGTCCGCGCACGGTGGGCGCGCACTCCTCCAACCCCCCGGCGTCGGCGAAGGGGTCACCGGGCCGGACCACGCTGCGGCGGGGTTCGTCGCGGTGCCACAGCCACTCGCGGCCGCCCGCGGTCAGCGACGTCCAGCGCCCGCCGTGGTCCACGTCGGTGGCGACGCGGACGGGCAGCCACGTGGCGCTCACCATTCGGCGAAGGAGCCGTCGGCATGCCGCCAGACGGGATTGCGCCAGGCGTGGCCGGACCGGTCGGCGGCGCGCACCGCGTCCTCGTCGACGGCGATGCCGAGTCCGGGCAGTGCGGTGCGATGCGCCTGGCCGTCGACGAAGCGGAAGGGCTCGGTGTCGACCAGGTAGGACAGCAGGTCGGCGTCCTTGTTGTAGTGGACGCCGCGGCTCTGCTCCTGGATCAGGAAGTTGGGCGTGGCGAAGGCGACCTGGAGGCTGGCGGCCAGCGCGACGGGGCCGAGCGGGCAGTGCGGCGCCAGATGAGCCCCGAAGGTCTCGGCAAGCGACGCGATCCGGGTGACCTCCGATATCCCGCCGGCGTGCGACAGGTCCGGCTGGGCCACGGCGACGCCCGCGGTCAGGGCCGGGAGGAACTCGGCTCGCCCGTAGAGCCGTTCACCGGTGGCGAGCGGCACCGGCGAGGCGGCGACCAGGCCCGGCAGCAGGTGCGCCTGCTCGGGCAGGACGGGCTCCTCCACGAACAGCGGGTGCAGCGGGGCTATCTCGTGCAGCACGCGGCGCGCGTTGGCGGCGGCGAAGCGGCCGTGGAAGTCGACGGCGACGTCGCGGTGCGGGCCCAGGGCCTCGCGGGCGGCCGCCACGCGCTCGACGACGGCGGCCGTCTCGGCGGGGCTGCCGATCGGCGGAGTGCGTCCGGCGGCGTTCATCTTGACGGCGGTGAAGCCGGCCTCCACCTGGGCCGTGACCTCCTCCTTGAGCCGCTCGGGTTCGTCGCCGCCGACCCAGGCGTACACCCGTACCGTGTCCCGGACCGGTCCGCCGAGCAGGGTGTGCACCGGCACCCCGAGGGCGCGGCCGGCGATGTCCCACAGGGCCTGGTCGATGCCGGCGACGGCGCTGGAGAGGACCGGGCCGCCCCGATAGAAGCCGCCCTTGCTCAGCACCTGCCAGTGGTCCTGGATGCGCAGCGCGTCCTGGCCCACCAGGTACTCCGCCAGCACCTCGACGGCCGACCGGACCACCTCGGCCCTGCCCTCCACCACCGGCTCGCCCCAGCCGACGACGCCGTCGTCGGTCTCGATGCGGCAGAACAGCCAGCGGGGCGGGATGAGAAAGGTCTCGACGCGCGCGATCTTCACTGTGTCCGGCCGTCCTTCTTCTCGGGTGAACCGTCCGCGTCCTCGGACGCCTGCGGGCCGCTGACCTTGTCGAGATCGCGCGTCGCCTGGTCGAGCAGGGCGCGCATGGCGAGTTCGGCGGCGTCCGGGTCCCGGTCGCGCACGGCGTCGAGGACGGCGCGGTGGCTGGGGACCGGGTCCTCGCTGTGCGGGGCGCTGTGCACGAGCCGGTCGCGCTGGGCGAGGCCCGACTCGATGACCATCTCCATGCGTTCCAGCAGTTCGTTGTGGGTGGCCGCGAGCAGTGCCCGGTGGAAGGCGAGGTCGGCCTCGACGGCGTCGCTCGCGCCGCCCTCCTGGCCCATGGCGGTCAGTGCCGTCTGAAGCGCCTCGAGGTCGGCGTCGGTGCGCCGGTCCGCCGCGAGGCGTACGGCCGCGGGTTCGATGATGCCGCGGACCTCGCCGAGGTTGCGCAGCAGTGCGGGGTCGGCACCCGTGCCGCTGCTCTCGGCGAACTGCCAGCGCAGCACGTCGGCGTCGAGCAGGTTCCAGTCGGAACGGGGCCTGACGAAGGTGCCGCGCTTCTGCCGGGCGTCGACCATGCCCTTGGCCGCGAGCACCTTCAGGGACTCGCGCAGGGCCGTCAGGCTGACGTCCAGCTCGCTCTGCAGGGCCGCCATGTCGAGCGTCGCTCCCTCGGGGATCTCGCCGCTGAGCACCCGGCGGGCGAGGGTCTCCACGGTCTGGCCGTGCACTCCGCGGCGCGCGTATGGCGTCATGTTCTATGCCTTTCTTGCCGTTCGATGGGGGCTGAAGCGGTCGGCTCTGTCAGGCCGAGGCCTTGGTGACGCTCCAGCCGCCGTCCACGAGCAGGCTCGATCCGGTGATGTAGGAGGCTTCGTCGGCGGCGAGGAAGGCGACGGCGGCGGCGACCTCCTCGGGGGTGCCGAAACGGCGGGCCGCGGTCTCCGCGACGCTGAGCTCGCGGTCGGCCTGCGGCACCCGGTCCCAGGCGGCGGTCAGGATCGGCCCCGGCAGTACCGCGTTGACCCGGACGTCCGGGCCGTACTCGACGGCGAGTTGACCGCACAGCGAGAGCAGGGCGCCCTTGCTCGCCGCGTACGCCGGATGGCCGGGGATGCCCCGGTGCGCGTGCACGGAGGAGACGAGCACCACGGCCCCGCCGTGCGCGCGCAGGTCCGGCAGTGCCGCCTTGACCCCGAGGAAGGCACCCGTGAGATTGACCGAGAGCTGGCGCTCCCAGGAGGCGAGAGTGGTCTCGTGGGCCGGTGCGACGGCCACCGTGTACGCGTTGCTCACCAGGACGCCCACGGGCCCGAAGCCGTGCGCGGCGGTGATCACCCGCTGCCATTCGTCCTCGCTCGCGACATCGGCGGCGACGAAGAGGGTCCGGGCCCCGTCCTTGCGCAGGCGCTCGGCACTCTCCTCGCCGCGCTCGGCGGCGATGTCGACGAGGACGACGGCCGCGCCCTCCGCGGCGAGGCGAGCCGCGGTGGCCGCGCCGATGCCCGACGCGGCTCCCGTGACGACGGCGACGCGGTTGGTGAAACGGGCGGCTGGATTCATCGGGTGGATCTTCTCCTGTTCGAGAGGCCGGTGGGGTGCAGATTCTTCCGCTGCCGTCACCGACGGGACAGAACGGTCAGCTCCGCGTCGTGTTCGGCGGTCCAGGCGAACGGCAGCCCCGAGTGGAGCAGATATGCGCCGCTGTAGCGGGTGCCGGTGGCGGTGTCGGTGTATACGGACTCCGGGGCGAGGCCCCGCAGGCGGAGCCGGGCGGGCCGTCCGGGCACCAGGGGCGCACCGTCCAGCGGTCCGGTGTTCCAGGCCGTCACCACCACCCGGGCACCGCCGCGTTCCTCGAACTGGACACCGCACGTCGGGTCGGCGGGGCTACCCAGCAGACGGACCTCGCCGTGGTGGACGACGTCCCGGATCTCCTTGTAGCGGGCGATCCACCGCGCGGCCTCGGCACGCTGCTCCGGTGTCCAATGGCGGATGTCGGCGCCGACACCGAGCACACCGGCCATGGCGGTGACGAAGCGGAAGGCCAGCGAGCGCGGCCGGGGGTCGAAGACGCCGGGGGCGTCGGTGACCCAGGAGCTCATGGTGTGCGGGGCATGTGCGTGGAGGTAGCCGTACTGGATGCGCAGTCGGTCCATGGGCGCGGTGTTGTCGCTGGGCCACACCACGTCGGTGCGGGCGATGGTGGCGTGTTCGACGCGGGCGCCGCCGCCGGCACAGCCCTCGACCGTGACGTGCGGGTGGGCGGTGCGCAGCTGGTCCAGCACGCGGAGGTAGCCGGCGACGTGCGCGGCGTCGAGGTCCTGCCGCTCCGGGTCGGGTCCCGCCGGGTGGCCGGGGCGGCCGCGTTCGGTGGGCGGACGGTTCATGTCCCACTTGAGGTAGCCGATGGCGTGGGAGCCGAGCAGCCGGTCGAGGGTGCCGATGACGAACTCCTGGACGTCCTCCCGGCCGAGGTCGAGCAGGAGCTGGTTGCGCACGAGTGTGGTCGGGCGGCCGTCGATCCGGTACACCCACTCGGGGTGCTCGGCGTAGAGCTTCGAGCGCGGGCTGACGCCCTCGGGCTCGATCCACAGGCCGAAGTCCATGCCGAGGGCGCGGACGTCCTCGACGAACCGGTCGAATCCGCCGGGGAATTCGGCCGGGTCGGGATCCCAGTCGCCGAGGCCGCCGGTGTCGTCGCAGCGCCCGGTGAACCAGCCGTCGTCGACGACGAAGAGTTCGGCGCCGAGCTCGGCGGCGGCCTCGGCGAGCTCCAACTGGCCTTCGGCGTCGACGTCGAAGCCGGTGGCCTCCCACGAGTTGTAGAGGACCTTGCGGGGCCGGTCGATGCGCTCGCCCGCCAGGTGCCGCTCGTAGCGGTGCCAGACGCGAGCCAGGCCGTCGAGACCGTCCGGGCTGAAGGCGCAGGCCAGGCGCGGCGTGACGAGGGTGGTACCGGGGGCGAGACGGACGGCGCCCTCGTGCGGCACGCGGCCGGCACGGACGCGCACCGCGCCGCCGGGCTCGGCGTCGGCGGTGATCCGCCAGTTGCCGGACCACTCCAGTGCGATGCCGTAGGTGGGGGTGGCTCCCTCGGCGGGAGCGGCGGCGTCCTGGACGGCGAGCCAGGGGTGGTAGGCGTGCCCCGCCGAACCCTGGGTGCTCTCCAACTCGAAGCGTCCGCGCTCCAGTTCCACGTCCTTGAGCTGGAACTCCTGCGACCACTGGCCGGCCAGATACGTCAGCCGCGCGCCGCCCTGGACGGGCACGTTGACGGCGGCGGAGTCGAAGCGCTCCAGCCGCACCTCGTCGTCACCGGTGCAGGTGAGCTCAGTCCAGCGCAGGACGACGTCGGTACCGGGCACCGTCTCGTAGCACAGCATGGTGTGCAGTCCGAGGAGGTCGTCGGCGAACACCAGGCGCAGTGCGCGGTCGCCGTCCTGCGTGGCGCCGGCGAACCGCCACCAGCTGCCGCGGTCGCCGCCTGGGCGGGAGGCGACCAGGTCGGCGCCTGTGAACGGCCGCAGTCCGTACGGGATGTACTCGGCGGGCGCGGCGTCGGCGGGGGTGATGAAGTGGGTGCGGCGCGACCAGTCCATGGGCGACGGTCCGTCCTCGGCGCCGTGCGGCCCCCAGGCGGCAAGTTCGGCCCAGCGTCCGTCGCCCCCGAGCGTGACGGCGTAGGTGGTGGTGTCGGTGCGCAGCAGCCACCGGTCGGACGCGGTCACTTCACGGCTCCGAGGTTCAGTCCGGCCACGAAGTGACGCTGGAAGCGGACGAAGACGGCCACCGTCGGGGCGGCGGCGATCACCGAACCGGCCGCGATGACGTTCCACATGGACACGTACTGGCCCTGGAGTCCGATCAGCGAGGCGGTGATGGGCATCTGGCTGTCGGTGCGCAGCACCGTGATCGCCCACAGCAGGTCGTTGAAGATCCAGGTGAACGACAGGGCGGTCAGCGCGGCCAGTGCCGGGCGGGCCAGCGGCAGGATGATCCGCCAGTAGATCTGCCACGGGCCCGCGCCGTCGATGACGGCGGCCTGCTGGATCTCGCCGGGGATCGCCCGCATGAAGCCGTGCAGGACGAAGACGTAGAAGCCGACGCCGAAGCCGACCTGCACCCCGACCAGGGCGTACAACCGGTCGTAGATGCCGAGTATTTCGCTCAGCTTGGAGACCGGGATCAGCAGGATCTGCGGGGGCAGCAGGTTGCCGCCGAGCATGAGCAGCAGCAGGACACGACGGAAAGGCAGGTCGTAGCGGCTGAGCGCGAAGGCCGCCATGGAAGCGAGGCCGAGCGAGAGCGCCACGGTGGGGATGGTGACCAGCATGCTGTTGATGAGGGCGCGCTGCTGGCCGCCGTCCACCCACGCCTGGCGGAAGCCGTCGAAGGTGAACGAGTGCGGCCAGCTGCCCACCCCGTGCGCGGCGATGTCGTCGAACGTCCGGGTGCTGGTGACGAGCACGAGGACGATCGGCAGCAGCCACAGCGCGGACAGCAGTCCCGCGGTGAGGTGGAAGCCAGTGGTGCGCAGCTTGCGGCCGTCCAGGACGGGGCGGCGGCGCCCCGCGACCTCGGCGGGGCCGGCCTGCCACTCGGTGTCCTCGGTGTGCGCGGTGGCGTGGGTGGCGGTCATCAGTCGGCCTCCCGGAAGGCGCGCACGAGGTAGCTCACGATGACGCCGAAGGCCAGCACGAAGATGACGACGGCGAGCGCGGAGCCGTATCCCAGGCGCAGGGACTGGAACGCGGTGGAGTACATGTAGGTGCTCAGCAGCTCGGAGGAGTGGTAGGGGCCGCCACGAGTGAGCGCCCACACCACGTCGAACGAGCGCAGCGAGTCGATGACGATCACCGACAGGACCACCGCGTTGACGCTGCGCAGCTGCGGAAGCGTGATGTACCGGAACTGCTGCCGGCGGGTGGCGCCGTCGACCTTGGCCGCCTCGTAGAGCGCGGGGTCTATGCCCTTGAGGCCGGCCAGGTACAGCACCATCACATAGCCGACCTGGCGCCACAGCGCGGGCACGATCACCGCGTAGAAGGCGGTGTCCTGGTCGGCGAGCCAGGCGTGCTTCCAGCCGCCGAGACCGACGGCCTGAAGCACGTTGTTGACCAGGCCGTCCGGCTGGTACATGGCCTGCCACACCAGCGCGGTGGCGACCAGCGAGAAGACCACCGGCAGGAAGAGCGCCGCCCGGTAGAACCCAATGCCTCGCCGCTCCTTCTGGAGCAGCATCGCGGTACCGAGTCCGAGCAAGGCGGAGAGGCCGCCGAAGAGCAGCAGCCACAGCACCGTGTTGATCGCGGCGGTGTGGAAGACCGCGTCGTGCACCATCTCGCTGTAGTTGCCGAGGCCGACGAACTTCGGTGCCGTCAGGCCGTCCCAGGACGTCAGGGAGAGGTAGAAGCCCTGGAGGGCCGGCCAGAAGACCCAGAACGCCTCGGCGAGCAGCGGGACGAGGACGAAGGCCAGGACCGCCGGGGGCACCCGAGTGGCCCTGGACCGTCGTGCGGAGCCGATCAGCGCCATTGTCACTGGCTCCAGATCTTCTGCGCGCTGCGCTGCCACGTGGTGAGGATGGATCCGATCTCCTTGGGCTTGGCCAGGTAGTGCACCAGCGCCGTGTCGGCCGTCGGCTGGAGCGCGTCGCTGGAGTCCCGGTTGAAGAACTGGGTGACGTCGGCGGCGCTCTGGATGAGCTTGCGGCCCTTGAGGACGAGCGGGGTGCCCGCGTCCTTGGCGTCCGGGTGGGTGGGCAGCGTGGTGCCGGACGAGCTCTTGAGGTAGAGCTCCTGCGCCTCGGCGGTGGCGAGGTAGCGCAGCAGTTCCTTGACGCCGTCGGCGCGCTTGGTGCGGACGCTGGCGAAGAAGCCGTCGGTGGGCGCCTCTTCGACGACCGGCACCTTCGGGTCGATGATGGGGAACTGGAAGAAGTCCAGGTCGCCCAGGGCGTCCTTGGGTGCGGCGTCGGCGAAGAAGGTGCCGATGAGCATCATGCCGGTACGGCCCTGGAGAAGGGCGGTGGTGGCATCCTGGAAGGGGATCGCCGTGCCGTTGGGGTCGAAGTACGGGCGGACCTCGTCCCACCTGTCGAAGACCTTGCGGACCTCGGGGTCGTCGAAACGGTGCTTCCCGGCGAGGAGTTCGCGGTGGTACGTGGCCCCGTTGACGCGGATGTCGAGGTAGTCGAACCAGGCGGAGGCGACCCACGGGGTGTCGCCGCCGGCGCCGAGGCCGATCGGCGCGACACCCTTGCTCTTGAGCTTGTCGCACAGGTTGAGGAACTCGTCCCAGGTCTTGGGCTCCTGCACGCCCCACTTTGCGAAGTTGGACTTCCGGTAGAACATGCCCCACCAGTAGTAGCTGGTGGGCACGAAGACCTTCTTGCCGCTGGAGGCCGAGGTGCACAGCTTCTTCAGCGCATCGGAGTAGCCCGAGAGCTCGGGCTTCGTCCAGATGTCGTCGAGGTCGAGGAGCAGGTCCTTCTTGGCGTACGACTCGGCGACGGAACCGGGGTACCAGGTGTAGACGTCCGGCGGGTTGGCCGACGTGAGGTACGTCGGCAGCTGCGTGCGGAAGGTCTCCGACGCGACGGTGTTGAGCTGCGCCTTGGCGCCGCCGCGCTTGTCGAAGGCGGCGACGAGCTGCTGCATCGCGGTCTTGGCCTGCGGCGAGGAGAGGTTGGACTGAAGGGTCACGGGGCCGCCGGACTCTCCTCCGGAGGCGGACGGGCTCTGGGTGACGCAGCCGCTGAGCAGCGCGCCGGCGCCGACTGCGCCCGTTCCCATGAGGAATCTGCGGCGGGTGGCGTTGAAGGCGGTCATCTGTGCACTCCCTTGGTGCCCACGGAACGGAGCTTGAGGCCCCCTGACGGTCCGGCTCCGGGCGCGGCAGGCACAGCCTGGCGCAGGGTCAGGGAGCCGGTCAAGATTAATTACTAATTTATTTTCTGGAGGCTGCGGGGTGAGCGCGAAGCTCAGAGCCCGGTCTGGTGGACGCGCCCGTCCACTCCGCGGAAGGCGGCCAGCACGCCACCGTCCGGTCCGGCCACGGCACCGATCGCACCGTCGAAGGCGCCGCTGACGAAGTCGTTGTCCTTGCTCCAGCCGGCCCAGCCGCCGGACGCGGTCCAACTGCGCGTCCAGAGCGTGTAGTCACCGGCACGGGCGTACAGGCGCACGGTGTCACCGGAGGCCACCAGTGTCGGGCTGCCGCTGGTCGTGCCGCCGAGGGCCGTCCAGTCCGACCACGTGCCGGAGGCGTCGCGGGTCCGCGTCCAGACCGAGTCGTCGGGGGTGCGCACGGCCACGTGCAGGCGGCCCGCGTCGTCCACGACGCCGGACGGACGGCCGTAGAACGCCCTGTCCTGCGGGGCGCCCTGCGAGGTCCAGCCGGAGGCCGGGCCGCGCGACCACAGCTCGCCGTCCGCGCCGCGGGCGAAGAGCGTCCAGTCGTCCGGGCCGGCGAAGGCCGCGGTCGGCGCGTCCGTCAGCGTACCGCCGAGGCTCTGCCAGCGGCCCCAGCGCCCGTTCGCGTACACGCGCCGGTAGGCGGTGTCGTCGGTGCCGCGCACGAAGACGTCGATCCGTCCGCCGGCCGAGGCGTACGCGGCGGGCTGGCCGAGGATACGGCCGCGCGTCGGGCCGCCCAGATCGACGGTACGGGCCACGGACCAGTCACCGCCGCGCGCGGCCTGCGCCCGCAGCGACCCGTCCGTACCGCGGGTGAAGACGGTCAGGGCGTCGCCGTCGCGCACCAGGGCCGGGCTCGCCGAGGAGCGGCCGGACAGCTGCGCGCCCGGGGCGTCGTCGGTGCCGGTCAGCTTGAGGAACGCGGTGCCGTGCGCGGGGACGCGTACGGTGTACGAACCGGTGAAAGTCCCGCGCGAGGTGCGGGCCCGCAGGTCGCGGACGGCGACCTTGCCCGTCAGACCGGCGTCGGCGAAGCTCACCGTGCGGTCCTGCGCCTGGTCTGAGCGGTTGAGCAGGACGACCGCCCGCTTGCCCGCGCCCTGAAGGACCTTGCTGTAGACGTCGCCGACGGAGTCGGTGGCCACGCGGGCGCCCTGGATGCCCAGCGGGTCCTGGTCGACGGCGATGATCTCGGGGTTGCGCAGGGTGTCGAGCATGGACTGCGACAGGGTGCGCGGGTCGCTGCCGAGCATCAGCGGCGAGGCCATCTCTGCCCACATCACGAACTGGGTGGTGGACTCCTCCTGGTTGAGCTCGTAGCCGCCATCGGCGAGCTTGCGCATCGGGATGAGGTAGTCCGGGTCGTTCCAGTGACCGGGGCCCTGGGCCTCGGGGTGCCAGGCGTTGGCATCCATGTTGCGCAGGATGTTCGGCCACTCCCCCGCCGTCGGGGTACCCCAGGCGATGTCGGTGCCGGTGCGCCAGGAGTCGGCGGTCGTCGGACCGTAGACGAAGGTGTTGTGCGCGTCCTGCTCGGGGGTGTGCGGCATGCCCCAGTCGTCGGTGAGCGGGTTGCACAGGTTCAGCAGCATCTTCCGGCCGGACTTGGCGACCGCGTCGCTGAACTGCTTGAAGGCCGGGCCCGGGTCGAGCCCGGCGCCGATGCCGCAGAGGAAGTCCACCTTGATGGCGTCGACCTTCCAGCCGGCGAACTGGCGGGCGTCCTGCTCGTAGTGGCCGCGGCTGCCGAGCCCGCACCACTTGCCGCCGTCGTACTCGCCCGCGTCGGTGTAGATGCCGGCCCTGAGGCCGCGCTCGTGAAGGTACGTCACCAGTGCCGGGATGCCGGAGGGGAAGCGCGTGGGGTTGGCCACGAGCCGGCCCGTCTCCGGGTCGCGCGGCTGGTCCGCCTGCCAACCGCCGTCCAACCAGACGATGTTGTAGCCGCTGTCGCGCAGCCCGCTGCTGACGAGGTAGTCGGCGACCTTTTTGACCTGGTCCTCGGTCGGGGCACCGAGCCCGTAGTAGGTGTTCCATCCCATGTACGGCGTGGGGGCGAGGCCGCTGTCGTAGTACTGCGGCGCACCCTGGTCGTCCGCGGCGTGGGCCGCCGGAACGGACGAC
Organism: Streptomyces sp. NPDC001093; assembly: GCF_040298985.1. Lineage (NCBI taxonomy): Bacteria > Bacillati > Actinomycetota > Actinomycetes > Kitasatosporales > Streptomycetaceae > Streptomyces > Streptomyces sp. NPDC001093. The sequence continues at coordinate 12,600 of NZ_JBEPBF010000194.1, forward strand.
CCGACCAGTACCACGGCGCCGAGCGCCGCCGCGGTCCGCCACACACGCACCATCACTGCACGATGCGAAGCCACTGAGTTCTCCCGAGAGTTGGGGGCACGGGGCACCCCGCTCCGGTCGTACCGGGGGTCGGTGCCACGGCGGAAACTGTGCCCAGACCCCTGAAGCCTGTCAATATTAATTGCTAATTAACTTAAAAATGGCACCCGAAGTGCGGTTCCTGGAGCGCCGGGACGCCGGTCAGGCCTTCGGCCCCTGGCTGAGCTGGCGCTGAAGGCTGCGTGTACCGCGGGCCGCGGCTACCGCGCTGAACGACTTGTTCGTTTCGGGAATCGCCGCCCAGTCCTCCTCGGTGAATGCGCCGCGGACGTGGCCGATGGTGCCGCCCGCGGCGCGGAAGTCGGCGATTGCATCTGCGACCCGGTCGACGAGCGCGTCAGCGTCGGGAGCGAGAGGA
>NZ_JBEPBF010000195.1:0-12918 GCF_040298985.1 Streptomyces sp. NPDC001093
AGCTACCTCGCCGGCCTCCACCTCCGTGCCTCGATGATCTGGATCAACGACCTCCTGAAGGCAACTACCTGATCACAACATCACACAGGCCCTAGTGCCGTGACGTGACGGCTCGGTTTCGGCAGCGGTGAATGTCGCGCAGGTCAACTCGAGGTCGTGACACGGCCTGTCAGTTCTCTGGTCTAGGGTCGACCGCATGACTGAGCCCTCCTTTCTGAGCGCCGTCCGCGAGTCGTACGACACGGTCGCCGCCGATTACGTCGAACGCGTCCCGCCTCCAGCCGAGATGGACCCGCTGTCACGCGCGATGCTGGCGGGGTTCGCCGAACTGGCGCGGACGGCCGGTCTGGGGCCGGTCGCGGACCTGGGATGCGGCCCCGGCCGCGTGACGGCGCACCTGGCCGGGCTGGGGGTGTCCGTCTTCGGCGTCGATCTGTCGCCGAAGATGGTCGGGCTGGCCCGGCACGCCTATCCGAACCTGCGGTTCACCGAGGGCTCGATGACCGCGCTGGAGACGAGGGACGACGAGCTCGGCGGCATCCTGGCCTGGTACTCCACCCACCACACGCCCCCGCAGTGGCTGCCGGCGGTGTTCGCCGAGTTCCACCGCACGCTCGCGCCCGGCGGCTACCTGCTTTGGGGAGACTATGTCGGCGATGAACGGCTGCAGCCGACCCAGGGCTATGGCCGTCCGGTGTCCTACGAGTCGTATCTCCTGCCCCTGGACCGCATGGTCGACCTGCTGGACCAGGCCGGACTCGTCGTCACCGCGAGACTGGAACAGGAGCCCGGCGGACGCGTGAACAGACCGCGCGCCTGCCTCCTGGCCCGCAAGCCCGGAACGCCCTGACGGGGCTCGTTCCCAGGCTGAGGCCGCTCGGCTGAACCGCCGACGATCATGGGGCGGACGGTCAGGCCGCGGGGGTGGGAAGGCGGCCGCCCCAGCCGACGCCTTTCTCGCCGCGGACACGGGCGCGTTCCCGGCGCGGCGAGGCCAGGACGCCTGGATGGCGTGCGTTCTGGTTGCGCCAGTGCAAGTAGTGATGCAGCGCGCGGGTCTGGACGGTGTGGTTCGGGTGGTTGGAGTTGGTGAGGGTGAACGGTCGCAGCGGCCCGAAGTGCGCCTCGATCGGGTTGGTCCAGGACGCGTTGGTCGGTGTGAAGCAGAGCTCGACCTTGTTCCTGGCCGCCCCGGATGCCCTTGAGTGCGGCGAGGCTGTGGTCGGTGCATCTGCGGCGCCGGTTGACGCCCCAGAGAGTGTCGTCGCCGACGGAGTAGCAGCCGTGGAAGTAGCGCACTCCGTGGGTGCGGTGATAGGTCGCCGGGCAAGCGGTCGGGCTCGCCCTGCTTTGCCCAGCACAGGCCGGCGGGGGCGGATGCGGAGCGGGCCGAACTCGTCGAAGGCGAAGGTGTGCTCGGTGGACTCCTTCCACGTCTTGGTCCGCTGGAACGGCGGATGACAGTGCGGCGCGGGGTGGCCGGAGTCGGCGTGGACGGTTCGCCGTCGGCGCTCTCGCGGACCTGAAGGTTGACGACCTCGGGCTTGATCAGATCGTTGGGGGGACTCCAGGATGTCGCAGAGGGCAACGAGAGTGTTCGGTGGGCGCAAGCCACTGACGGCCAACAGCATTGGCGCTCCCGGGCCGTTGGGGTTGAGCATCAGGATGCGTCGTCCGTGGGGCAGGCGAAGCGGTCATCGGGGCCCCAGTGGGTGACGCGTTGCGCGCCCTTGGCGAGTACACCGCAGGTGAGGTCGGTGAGTGGCCCCCCGTTGGGGGGAATCTCGCGCACGTGGATCTCCTTGTCCGGCGGGTAGTTGTGGTCGCTGTTCAGCGTGATGACGCCGGACTCGCCGACGTACTGGGACACGCCCGGGTCCTGGAGCTGGGTGACCAGGGAACTGGGCGTGAACTCAGGATCGGTGGTGAAGATGGCGTCCATGACGTCGGAGAGGACGTTGACCGCGTCGTAACCGACGGCCGCGTCGTTCTCCGCGGAGAGGTGGAACGCCGCTTGGAAGAGTCCGGCGAACGGTCCCTGGGGGTCCGGCAGGCTGAACTGGTTGTAGAACAGCGTCAGCGCGTCGTACTCCTGGTGCATCCGTTCCGGATGCAGGGTCAGGTCCGGGGCGGGACTCTCGGCCATGACCGCCACCCGGTTCTGGCGGGCGCGGCATCCCGGGTCGCCCTGCATGTAGTGGAACAGGTCCTCCATGACGCCGGAGCGGCCCGCGTACAGGACGAACCCGTTGGTCCGGTGAACGAGCGCGCAGACCGTCTGGGCGACGTCAGAGGTTCGCCGGTCGTCCACCTCGCCGTACGGCACCCGGTACACCGGCCCGGCCGCGTGGTAGTCCGTGTCGAAGCGGTTGGCCAGGTCGTTGCTGAAGTACTTGTCGCTCGGGTCGTAGACGACCACGGCGGCCGGCGCGGTGTGGCCCGCGGTGGGTTTGGCCAGGGCCCCCAGCCGGGGCGAGTGCTGGGCGAAGGCGGCCATGACCGAGGCGATGCGCGCATCGGGCGGGGAGAGCTGGAAGTAGGACACGGGCGATTCGCCCTCTACCATCCGTTGGCCCGTGACGCCGGTGCCGAGCACGGCGAGGCCCTTGGTACCGAGTTCGATCGCGGCCTGCTGGGACTCCGGACGGCTCTGGGTCAGGCCCATGACGGCCGCGATGTGGTCCGTGCCCGCCCTGTCGAGGATCATCTGTGCGACGTCCACGTTGGTGTGGTTGGTGGTGTTGAGACCGCCGCTCGAGCCGTAGCTGAAGTACTCGCCCGCGTTGGCCACGAGCAGCCGGACGGGCACCTGGGACTTCAGATGCCGGTCGTTGACCTCCTTCTGGGCCAGCAGGGCACCGCGCAGCATCTGGAAGCCGGTGGGTACGGTGCGCTTCGACTCCGAACCCACACTGAGCGGTGCGAAGAAGACGAGCGAGCGGTAGGGGCGGTTCGTGTCGACCAGCGCGTTCTGCTGACCGAGGGTCCGCTCCAGCTTCCGCAGCTCCGGCGCGTACAGGCCATGAGCCAGGTCGCAGCCGTCGTTACCGTCGGTGAGACCCACGACCTGCCCGGTCGCCACCTGCCGGCAGGAGGCGGCGGAGCGTCCGCCGGGCAGGAGGGACTGCACCACGCGGTAGCCGGAGAAGCCACCGGCGAGCACCAAGGTGGCCGCGAGGGCGGCGGCCACAGGCCGCCACCAGTCCCAGGCGCCGGCGCGGCGAGACCTGACGATACGGTGCCCGGCGAGCCACTCCGCCGCGGTGCCGTCGTCCGGGGTCCGGGGCAGCGGCAGCACATGCACGGCCTCGGTGTTCCGGCCGGCCATCGCCGCAGAGAACAGCGCGGCCACCGCCCGGCCCGCTCGGTAGGCGCGGGAACCGTTCTGGGCCGGTACGGCCTGGGGTGGGGGAGGCGTGGCGTACGACGGGATGTCATCCGTGGCAGCGCCCAGAACCAGCAGAGGGCTGGGACCGGCGTCGCCGGCTGTGGCGGCATAGGTGTCCAGAAGCTTGCGGCAGGCGGACCCCTCGCCGCCCACGGTCGGCAGCAGCAGGACGAATGACCATCCCCGCCGTGGGCGCCGCCGGCTCCACGCCGGGGGCCGTGCCGCCTTGGCCAGGTCGTGGATCAGCGCGATGAGCAGAACCTGGCGGACCACCGCTTCGTCGCGGGCCGCCATGGCGGCCGACTCCGGGGGCTGGGTCTGTGCCGTGTCATGGGCCCTTGAGTACTGGTGCGCCGCGCGCAGGGCCAGCGCCGCATCGAGGAAACTGCGGCCGGGCTGGTTCAGCCGGGAACCCAGCCAGGGTTGCTGCCGGTCGACGCGTATGCCGTACCACAGGCGCCAGAGCCATCCGACCGGTACAGCGGTGACCCACCGCACGGCTGTCGCCCACGCTCCACCGACGGCCTCACCGAGCTGCGCGGCTCCAGGGGCCGGCTGGAACCTGCGGGCTTCCCTGTCGACGAGCATGTCCCGCAGAGCTTTCCGGCCGGCGTCGGCGTCGTCCCCCGGTGCCAGCGGGGCACGCAGCACCGCCAGGAGTGTGCCGAACTCGCGGAGCCGTAACGCCCCGGCCCGGTCCGGCATGGAGGCGCGCAGCTGACGGGCCACTTCGTCCAGGAGCAGCACATGTGGCCCGCCCGCCTCCTCCTCCCGCGGGCCGCCCCTGGCGAGAAGTCCGTCGTCGACGACCGCGTGCGGTGCCAGGCCCGCGAGGTGCTGCACCGGCTCATGTCCCGTGGACAGCAGCCGCTGGCGGTACGCCAGGACCAGAGCGGTGAGTGCGGGGTCCGGTTCGGCGGCGCCTGCCACCGGGTCGCCCTCCGGCTCGCGTGCGAGGAGCACGGCCGGTAGCCGGCGCCCGCGGGAGCGTGCCCGCCATGGCAGGCCGGCCCGTCGGTCGGCGACGTAACGGTCGAGCACGCGGACGACCGCGTCGAACCCGTTGGGCAGGACGAGCTGTTGCGCGTCCTCTGGGGGTGGGTGCAGCACGCAGAACCTCCGTGGGTCATATGTCGGCGGACCGTTCGGCGAGCCTAGGGACGCGGCCGGGGAGGCGGGTGATTTATTGTTATTCGATCGCTTCTGAAACAAAGTGAGTGCGTTCTGCCTGCGGATGGCGCGGATGGCGCTTCCCGCGCTGGCAGCAGTCGTGCAGGGCTCCGGTTGCCCCTGCCGGATCGCATCACCGCTGTCCCGGTTCGCCAGGGCGGGGCCGGTGGGTCGAGTACGGCCAGGCGGGGCTGCGTCCCGCCCTTCTATCTCGTACCTGCGTTGTTCCTAGAATGGCGGGGTGGAGGACATCGACGCGATCGCGGCGTTGCAGGATCCGGTCCGGCGCCGTCTGTACGAGTACGTGGTGGCACAGGGCCGTGAGGTCGGCCGCAACGAAGCCGCCGAGGCGGTCGGGGTGGCGCGCACGCTCGCCGCGCACCACCTGGACAGGCTGACCGGGGCCGGCCTGCTGGAGAGCGGCAGCCGTCGGCTGACGGGCCGCTCGGGGCCGGGAGCGGGACGTCCCGCCAAGGTGTACACGCGGGCGCGGGCCGAACGGGCGGTGTCATTGCCCGCCCGCGACTACCGCACCGCCGCCGAACTGCTCGCCGAGGCCGCCGAGCAGGCCGGGCTCGACGCCGGGCTCTACGCGGCCGCGCGCCGCCGGGGCGAGGCCCTGCGCGGCTCGGCGGCGCCCTGCGGCGGCCTCGAAGAGGCCATGGCGATGCTGGCGGCTCGCGGCTATGAACCGTACGCATCGCATCTGAAAGGCACCGCGGACGCCCAGGGCACGGAAGGCGCGGAGGAGGCGCCCGGAGAAGTCGCGCCGGTCGTGCGTATGCGCAACTGTCCCTTCCATGCCGTTGCTGAACGCTTCCCGCCGCTCGTATGCGGCATGAATCTCGCGCTGTTGGAGGGGTTGCTCGGCACGGACGGTCCCGTCCGCGCCCGCATGGACCCCCGGCCGGGGGAGTGCTGTGTGGTGGTCGAGGCTTCTAAAAACAATATGGATTGACTTAGAAAAGTGCCCGTGCTGGGATGTGGCCATGACTGCATCCGTGCATGCCGCCCACCTCGCCCAGCTCAACGTCGCCACGCTCCTCCACCCGCTCGACGACCCACGCATGGCGCCGTTCGTCGAGATGCTCGACCCGGTCAACACCGCCGCCGACGGCGCGCCCGGCTTCGTGTGGCGGCTCGTGGAGGAAGGCGCCGCCGACGCCACCGCCCTGCGCCCGGCGGGCGAGGACGTCATCGTCAACCTGACGGTGTGGGAGACCCAGGAGGCGCTGTGGGACTTCACCTACCGCAGCGGGCACCTGGAGGTGTTGCGGCGGCGCCGCGAGTGGTTCGAACGGCATGTCGAGGCACACCTGGTGCTCTGGTGGGTCCCCGCCGGTCACCTCCCGGGCGTCGACGAGGCCTTGGAACGGCTCGCGGACCTGCGGGCCAATGGGCCGTCCCCCCGCGCGTTCACCTTCGCCTCCTCCTACACCTCCGCCGAGGCCGCCCAGCACCTTCAGACCGTGCCGCAGGGGCAGCCCCAGGGCTCTGTCCGATGAGTCGGCCATCGTGGGATCTGCATCTGTCCAACAGCCCCGGGCTTTGTCCGGGGATGGACCTCGGATGCGAGGCGGCGGTTGCGCGACTGGCGGCATGAGGGGCCGATCCGGCCCTTCGACGTCTGCGACGGGGTGGACCTCTTCGTCATCGGCAGCCGCGACGACGACGGCTTCGGACAGTTGGTGTTCTCGCGCGAGGTGTTGTGCGAGCGCGGCATCGTCTCCCGCAGCGGCTCCGGCGGAAAGCGCGGATTCCGCGTCTGTCCGCCGTGGGTGACCACGGCCAACCGGCAGGCCCGCAGCCCCGGGGACGGCAGGTGAACTACTTCTTCGACCTCGTTCCTGCGGTCGTGGCGCTTGGCTGCCGGGACCGCCTGGAGCTGGCCGGACGCTCATGCTCCCGGAGGCGGTGATCGGGGCGCGCCCGGCGCGGTTTCCGCCGAAGGGGCACCGGTTTCCCCGCCTGTGACGGGCATCATGTCTCGCCGGGGGGCGGGACCGACGGGCCCAGTCCTCCAGGGCGGTTCGGCCCTGTTCCGGGTGACGGCTGCACCGGATGATCTATGTGCCGGTCGGACCCGTACGACGGATCCCGGCTGTGGCGGTGAACGCCGTCCCCCCACCTAGCCACATCTCAGGGGGAGTCCCATGCTTTCGCCCGAGTCGGCCGCTGTCGTACGCGCCACCCTGCCCGCCGTCGGCGGCGCCCTGGACGAGATCACCACCCGCTTCTACGGCACCATGTTCACCGAGCAACCCGAGCTGCTGGACGGCCTGTTCAACCGCGGCAACCAGGCCAGCGGCGCACAGCGCCGGGCGCTGGCCGGATCGAGCGCGGGCTTCGCCCAGGCCCTGCTGGCCGACCCCGACGCCCGGCCGGACGCGCTCCTCGCCGGATCGCGCACAAGCACACCGCGCTGGGCGTCACGGAGGACCAGTACACGATCGTCCACGAGTACCTCTTCCGTGCCATCGCCGACGTACTCGGTGAGGCGGTCACCCCGGACGTCGCCGCGGCCTGGGACGAGGTCTACTGGCTGATGGCAGGTGCCCTCATAGCCCAGGAGGCCCGCCTCCGCGAGGAAACCCCCGACGTGGCCTCCTTCCTGCTGCGCCCGGCCGATGACGGCCCCCTGCCCAAGGCGTGCGCCGGCCAGTACGTCAGTGTCCGGGCGCTCATGCCCGACGGCATCCACCAGACCCGCCAGTACAGCCTGTCCGACGCTCCCGGCGACCGCCTGCGGCGCATCACCGTCAAGCGGGTGGCGAGCGTCGCCGACGCCCCCGAGGGCGAGGTCTCCAGCCAACTGCACCGCACCGTGCGGGCCGGCGACGAGCTGACCCTGTCGGCCCCGTTCGGAGACGTGGTCCTCGACGACGCCGACACCCCGCTCGTACCGGTCTCCGCCGGCATCGGCTGCACCCCCATGGCCGGCATGCTCGAACACCTCGCCGCCACGGGCTCGACCCGGCCGGTGTGGGGCCTCCACGCCGACCGCACCCAGGCCGACCACGCCCTGCGCGCCGACACCGGGCGCCTGGTCGAGCAACTGCCCGTCGCGGGGGCGGAGTTCTGGTACGAGGAAGAGGCCGCCGAGGAACCCGGCGCCCACACCGGCCTGATGGACCTCGACGGGCTGGACCTGCCCACGGACGCCGACGTGTACCTGTGCGGCTCGCTCCCCTCCATGCGGGCCGTCCGCACCCAGCTGCTCCGGGCCGGCGTCCCCGCGCGCAGCATCCGCTACGAGGTCTTCGGCCCTGACCTGTGGCTCGCCCACGCGGAGGGCTGAGAGTCTTCGCCGGCGCCGGGACGGAGTGGCGAGTGCGGCTGGGCCACGTCGAGGTCGACCCGACGGGCCCGGTGCTGATCCACGAGGGGGTGCTGAGGCGCGTAGAGGGGCCGTCCTGGAGGCGGTCGTCATCGCGGCGGCGGCTCGTCGGCGGCCCGACGGCGGCCCTCCGCTGACCGTCGTCGGGCTCAGCGCCGTCGTGGTCGTGTTGCTCGCCGTGAGCGTGCTTCGTCCCCCGCACCGGCTGCGGAACGCGACGGGCGGCCGGCGGATCAGGGGATCGTGGCGACGGTCAGCAGTACGGCCGCGTCCTCGAGGGCCTCCGGGCTGTGGCGGGCGGGTGGCACGAGGAGCAGATCCCCGGCCATGCCCTCCCACGCGTCGTCCCCACTGCGCAGCCGTACTCGGCCACGCAGCACCAGCACCGTTGCCTCGCCGGGGTTCTCGTGCTCGGTCAGAGCGGTGCCGGAGCGCAGTGCGACGAGGGTCTGGCGCAAGGCGTGTTACTGACGTTGTTGCTGTGATGTCGTCAATGTGAGTCCGGTTTCGGCGAGACATCCGTCGATGAGGTTGCTGCGGTACTGGATCTGGCGGAGACCATGCCGGAGCGTGTTGATGAGGTGGTCGGGGTCGGTGAAGGCGGTGTTGACCTGGCTGCTGCGTCGCAGCAGTGACCAGATGCCCTCGACGGGGTTGAGGTCTGGTGCGTAGGCCGGGAGGAAGTAGCAGGTGATCCAGTCGTGGGTGTCGATGAACTCCCGTAGCCGGCGGTCCTTGTGGACGTTGAGGTTGTCCCACACGAGCACTATGGGTGCACCGAGCTGCTGGTGCGCGGCGATGAGCAGGTCGCGGTAGTCGGTCCAGGTGAAACTGCGTCTGCCGCCTCGTTTGTGATCGACGTGCCGCTTGGGCCGATAGATCAGTCGTGAGCGTTCACCTTGCTTGTAGCAGGCCAGAGCGGCGACGGAGAAGCGGCGCTGGGAGCGTCCCCGCACCCGGATGACGGGTGTGCGTCCGCGCCGGGCCCAGGTCCGTGCGGTGGGCGGCGTCATCGAGAAGCCGGCCTCGTCTTCGAAGCACAGCCAGGCGTCGAGCGCCGCCACGGACCTTCCGCCTGCGGCCAGGTTTCCTTCACCCAGCCCGCCACGGCCTGCTCGTCGCGCTCGATGGCCCGGCGGGCCGGGACCTGGTGGCTGAAGCCGTGCCGGTGCAGCATTTGCGCGATCGCCGACAGCGTCATGCTCTTGTGGAACCGGCGCCCGATCAGCGTCTTGATCCGTGCCAGCGTCCACGTCTGGTCCAGCCAGCCGTGCGCGACTGGCCCCTTGGCGAGCTCTTGCTCGAGCACGGTGAACAGGGCCTCACTCAGCTTGGGCCGTGACACGGGCCCGGCAGACCGCAGCCCCTCGGTGCCGGCGTCGTGCCAGGCTTGGCGCCAGCGCTGCACCGAGCGCACACTCACCCGTAAGTCCTTGGCGACCTCGGCGTTGGAGGCACCTGTAGCGAATCGCTCCGCGGCCTCCAGCCGGATCCGCTCGCGAAACGCCTGCCGTTCAGGCGTCAGCCCACCACCCTGCGGATATCTCACACAACCGGCATACCGCGACGATCACACATCGTCAGCCCTCGACGACATCACGCCGCAAAGGTCAGTAGTGGCCGCCGTAGACGGTTTCGGCGCTGCGTCCGGCGGAGGACGCGGCGGCCCGTTCCTGGTGTTCGCGGACGCGGGCGTCGAGGGAGATCTTCTGCATGGTGATAGGTCCTTTCCGTGTCACAAGGGGCCGCTGATGCGGCGCCGGCGGCGTCCGCTGGTGCCGTCTTCGGGGCTGCGCTGGGCGTGTCAGGCCGGTTGAGCAGACCGAAGGAGCACCGTACCGGCCGGCACGCTGACCGCCGTGCCTCCCGCCGTGTCGCGGAGGCCTGCCCATGGTCGGGTGAGCGCGTAGGGTGACAGGCAAGCGCGGTGATGACGGCGTCGGCAGGCGCCGGGAGGAATCTCACCATGGTGCACGATCCGTCCAACAGCAGCCCGCGGTCCTGGGCCTTTCCGGTCGGCGAGGCGTGGCAGGCGGCCCGGGACGGAGTGACCGCGCATGCGTCGCCGCTCGTTCTCGACCCACAACGGCTGCGGCGGCTGCTCGGCGCGGTCGTGGCGCTGAGCGGCGACATGGACACCCGCACCGTGCTGCACCGCATCGTGGAAGCGGCCACCCATCTCGTCGGCGCTCGCTACGGGGCCCTGGGCGTGCTCTCGGAGAGCGGCAAGGTGACCGACCTGATCACCGTGGGTGTCGACGACCCGCACCTGTGCGCTGCCATGGGCCTGCCGCAGGGCCATGGCCTTCTGCACACCATGGTGGACGACCGGCGGCCGTTGCGGGTGGCGGACGTGACCGCACACCCTCGTTCCGCGGGTTTTCCGGCCGGGCATCCGGTCATGCGGACCCTCCTGGGCGTTCCGCTGATGGTCCGCGAGACCGTCTACGGCGACCTCTACCTCGCCGACAAGATGGACGGCACGCCCTTCGACGACGATGACGAGCACCTGCTGACCGCACTGGCCAGCGCCGCGGGCATCAGCATCGAGAACGCCCGCCTGTACGAGCACCTCAAACGCGCCGCCGAGCACTTCCAGCGCCGTATGCTGCCCGTCCTTCCTGACCTGTCGCCGCTCGAGGCCGCAGCCCGGTACGAGCCCGCATCCGAGCTGCCCAGACTGGGCGGGGACTGGTACGACGCCATGGTCCTGCCCGACGGCGCCACCTGTGTGGTGGTGGGCGACGTGACCGGCCACGACGTCGAGGCCGCCCCGCTGATGAGCCAGATCCGCAACATGCTGCGGGCGCTCGCCTTCGACCGGTGCGGGCCGCCAGGCCTGGTCGTGTCGCGCCTGGACCGTGCCCTGACCATGTTCGAGGAGCCGCCGACGGCCACCCTGGTGTTCGGCCGCGTCGAACGGACCCGTGAGGGATACACCTTCGGCTGGAGCAATGCCGGGCACCCGCCTCCGCTGCTGATCGGACCGGACGGCAGCACCTGCTACCTGGCGCCCGCCCGGCACGGGATCCCGGTGGGCATCGATGCGTCCGTCCCACGGTTCAACCACACGCACCCGCTCCCGCCGGGCGCGACCCTGCTGCTGTTCACCGACGGGCTGGTCGAGCGCCGCGATCAGGACATCGACACGGGGCTGGAGGACCTGGCCGAGCACGCCGCCCACCTGGCCAGGGCCCCGCTGGAGGAGCTGTGCGACGCCCTGATCACCCGGAGCCGGCAGGTGTTCGACGACGACGTCGCCGCCCTCGCCCTGCGCACCCCGGACGGTCCAGCCCACTGAGACGGCCGCCCCCTCCGACCACGCTCGCCGACTCGGAGAGCCGTTCCTCAACTGGTCGACGGGTGCGGCCAGTGCGCGAGGCTGCCGAGCGAGGGAGCGGATCGCGTCGCCTCCTCCGACGAGTGGAAGATCTCGTAGCTCTCGCGCATTCCGCTGAGGTCGAAGATCCGGAGTATCCGGCTCGGGACGGCCGCGATGCGCAGCGAGCCTTCGTGTTCACGGATGCGTTTGGTGACCGCCACGATCACACCCAGCCCCATCGAATCCATGAAGGGGACGAAGCCCAGGTCGAGGACGAAGTGGCGGTGTCCGTCATCGAGGAGTTTGATCACCGCTTCACGGATCATGGGGGAGGTGTGGGCGTCCATGTCGCCGTCGACCTCGACAACGGTCCAGCTGTTCACCACGTCGTAGCTGGCCATCATGCTCTCGTGCCGGACGATGTTCGTTCGCATGGCAAACCCTCTCCACGTCTGAGGACGGCGTCAGCCTCACCGCCAGCATCCCGCGTCTTCGTCACCGGTTCTTGCTGAGCCGTTCGGCCGGACAACGAGGTCGAGGCGGTCCTGGACGACCTGGATGACGACCGGCAGGGCCGCGGCAGCGGGACAGGTCGGTGATCACGGTGGCGGACATGCGGGTCCCATCTCCTCAGGACATCGACGGGGTGCGGGTGGCGATGAGGCTGATCGCGCCCAGATGGGCCTGGTGGCGGCGGCCGACGCGGCGCATCTCCAGCACCCGGTGCCGGACCACCGGGTCGCGCAGGGTCCGGCCGGCGATGCCCACGGCCTGCGCGAACCCTTCGTCGACGATGAGGCGGCGCGGTTCCAGCAGCGCCATCGGCGTCCTCAGGCGGGCGGTGACGGTGAAGCCCTCGGCGGCGAGCAGGGCGACCCAGCCGCGCAGGGTCAGGGGGCGGGCGCCGACGTGGACGGCCTCGCCCAGATCCCTTGTGATCTCCTCGGCGTGTTCGGCGTCGAGGTCCTCGGGCAGCAGGCACATCTCGTGGATGCCCTACCGGCCGCCGGTGTCGGCGAGCAGCCGGTGTGCCTCTCGCATGATGCGGCGCTTGGCGGGCTCGGGCTGCATGGTCAGCATGGCCTCCCCGTACACCACGGCGGTGCTGCCGGACGGCAGACCGGTGTCGGCGGCGTCAGCCCGCACTGCGGCCACCTCGGTGGGCCCGGCGGCGGTGAGGGTGCCCAGCCGCGCCACCGCTGCGGGGTCGCGGTCCACGGCGGTGCAGGCGGCCGGGACGCGTTCGAGGGCCAGCCGGGCCGTGGCACCGAGCCCCGCGGCGAGCTCCACCACCCGGTCGCCGCTGCCGATGTCCAGGGCGTCCAGCATCCAGCGGGTCAGTTCCAGGCCGCCGGGGCGGAGCACCCGCTTGCCCAGGCGGGCCAGCAGCCAGTGGCCGGGCATGCGTGCGGCGTCCAGTCCGCCGCCGGGTACGAGGGTGCTCTCGTGGAGGGCCCGAGGGTCCGTCGATGCCATGTTCGTGCCTCGCTCTCCCACGCAACCGACCTGTGCTTAGGTGAACCTAACTCGGAGTGCCGTCCGCGCGCGGGGGCCGAAGGTCCCGACCGAAGGCCCCTGTGGGCAGGGCTAGCGGGTACCGCCGGGTGTTCCGGCGGCGCTCGGACGGTGGTCGTCCTCGGCGGCCCACCTCGCCGCGAGTTCTGCCGCACGGCGGGCGGCGGCGGTCACCGCGTCGGGACC
>NZ_JBEPBF010000196.1:0-12688 GCF_040298985.1 Streptomyces sp. NPDC001093
CACACGTACGGCATGAGCGCTTTCAGCCACACCCAGGCCCCTGGGTCTGCCGATCGTACGAAGGACCGGAATCAACCCGCCCACAAGGTAAGGAGCGCTTCAGCTAGCGAGTGAGCACTCCATCTGGCGACTGAGCGACGGGCATAGAGAAATGACAGATGAGCCGGGACACGATAGGTGGAACCTGGCCAGGCGTATTGGAACTACCGGAGACGGGTCGCAGTCCGGACAAAGTCGGCGACGGCTCTGGACCGACTGTGCGGCGGCCAGGCGATCACGGTGGTGACTTTCGGCGCGTCCAGCACGGGCACGGCGGCGAGGTCACCGTGCAGTTGAGCTCGGCACGACTCCGGTGAGACCGCGCAAGCACGGCCGAGCGCGACGAGCTGCAACAACTGCGCGTGGTCGCGGACCTGCGGGCCGGGGCCGGGCGGGTAGGTGCCGTCGGGGTCGGGCCAGCGTGGCAGGGGCAGGCCGGGCAGCCCGGTGATGTCGGCCATGTGCACATGGGTCCGGACGGTGAGCGGATGCCCGGCCGGCAGGACCACAACCTGGCCCTCCGTGCTGAGTTCTTCGGTGTGGAACCCGGCCGTCGAGTCGAACGGCCGGTGCAGTAGCGCCACGTCGGCCCGGCCCTCGCGCAGAAATCGTTCCTGCTCGGCCGGGCCGCACAGGATGACGTCGACGGGGACCGCGCCGGGTTCGGCGGCGTACGCGTCCAGCAGTTGCGCCAGCAGTTCGCGGGACGCGGTGGCCTTCGTGACCAGGACCAGGCCGGGACGGCCGGTCGAGGGAAGGGCGGCGCGGCGGGTCCGGCGCTCGGCCGCTTCGACCGCGTCGAGGGCCGCCCGGCCCTCGGCCAGCAGCACCGAGCCGGCTTCGGTCAACGCGACGGTGCGGCTGGTCCGATCCAGCAGCGCTGCCCCGAGTCGGCGTTCGAGCTGCTGGATCGCTCGTGACAGAGGCGGCTGTGCGATCCCGAGCCGCTGCGCGGCGCGCCCGAAGTGCAACTCTTCGGCGACAGCCACGAAGTAGCGCAGTTCCCTGGTCTCCATCCGGCCACGGTACTCCGGATCAATACCTGGAAGGTATCGTTGCCCACCCAATCGGTCTTGGACCCCCGCCGGGGTCCGAGAGCAGCATGGTCCCCATGAGCGAACGAACGATCGCGCTGGTCACCGGCGCAAACAAGGGAATCGGCTACGAGATCGCCGCAGGCCTGGGCGCCCTCGGCTGGGGCGTCGGCGTCGGCGCCCGCGACGATCAGCGTCGCAAGGCCGCGGTGGAGAGACTGCGCGCCGCTGGCGTCGACGCGTTCGGCGTACCGCTGGACGTGACCGACGACGAGAGCGCGACAGCCGCCGCACGGCTGATCGAGGAACAGGCCGGGCGCCTCGACGTGCTCGTCAACAACGCCGCCATCACAGGCGGCACGCCCCAGGAGCCCACCCGCGTCGACCCCGCCACCATCCGCACGGTCGTGGAGACCAACGTCATCGGCGTCATCCGCGTCACCAACGCGATGATGCCGCTGCTGCGCCGCTCTGCCTCACCGCGGATCGTGAACATGTCCAGCAGTGTCGGCTCCCTCACCCGGCAGTCAGGGACCGCTGGTGAGCTGACCACAGGTCCAGTGGCCGTGGCGTACTCGCCGTCGAAGACGTTCCTGAATGCCGTCACCCTCCAGTACGCCCGGGAGCTGAGCGGCACGAACATCCTGATCAACGCCGGCTGCCCCGGTTACGTCGCGACCGACCTCAACGGCTTCCGGGGCGTGCGCACCCCCGAACAGGGCGCGGCCATCGCCATCAAACTCGCGACCCTGCCCGACGACGGCCCGACGGGCCAGTTCTTCGAGGACGCCGGCGTAGTGCCCTGGTGAAGTGCACGGCGGTCATCACCCGCGCAGCCACCAGGGTGAGGCCGCTTCGCCCGCGCGTCTCGAACAGGTTCATCGACTGCTTCGGCCGCTCCGGCCGACGCTCCGGTGCTTGGGGCAACGCTCCGCACCGCTACTGGTTCCAACATGGATGGCAATTCACCGCAGCTTGCAAGCAGCGTGACCATTTGGTTCCAACAATCGTGACCCGGGGATCCGCATCGCAAGGCCACCACACCCCCATGGTTCCAACTACCGCGTCCCGTCACACGATGTCGGTCTCATGGCCGCTGGAGTGGCGTCTGCCGCGCCAAATCCGATGCCGTGATGACAGCGGCCAGCACGGTAAACCGCGGGTTTGGCGATCTGCACGGCTTACTGAAGCGGCTCGACACAGGCATCGCTGAGGAGGGCGAGGGCGTGGATGCAGCCCAAGAGGACATGAGAAGGCTTTGGGACGCTCTGTGGGCGATGCGTCGCGTCATGCGTATCGACCTTGGAATCACGGCGCCTGAGGAGGATTCCCAGCGTTGAGACCGTATAGCTTCGCCAGCTTGTTCAGGCAGCGGCTGTCAGGGGGCGTTCTCCCCAGTAGATGCCTTTCTCGCTGCGGATGCGGGCGCGTTCCTTGCGTTCGGCGGCCAGGACATCGCGGTGGCGGGCGTTGGCGTTGCGCCGGCGCAGGTAGGCGTGCAGGGCCCTGGTTTGCACGGTGGGGTTGGGGTGGTGGGAGCTGGCGATCGTGAACTGCCTCAGCGGTCCGAAGTGCGCCTCGATCGGGTTCGCCCACGAGGCGTAGATTGGGGTGAAGCACAGCTCGACCTTGTTCTTCTTCGCCCAGCGGCGTATGCCGGTGCCCTTGTGGGCGGACAGGTTGTCCATGATCACGTAGATCGGGGCGCCGTCGGGCCGGGCGGCGCGGATCGACACCGGGGAAGCTCAAGATCACCTCCGCGTCCCCGTGTTGGAGAAAAGACGCCTCGACCGCCTCGGTGAGTTCGTCGGCCGCGAGGCAGGCGGCTTCCAACTGACGTAGGAGGGCGAGGGCCTGCTTGCCCAGCGCTTCCTCGACGAGCCGTGGCTGGCTTGCGTAGTCGCCTCGGAAGATGTCGCGGAGCCGCTCGGCCTCTGCTTTGATGCCGCGGCTGCGACCGGCACGCTTGAGGGCGGAGCGGAGCTGTGCGCGGGTGAGCCGCGCGGCCTGGGCCGGCGTCGGCGCCACTTTGAGTAGTTCGCGGGTTCGGGGCGGCACAGGCCGTTCTGCCATCCGGCGAAGGCATCCAGGACAGCGGGGTAGTACTCGCGCAGCAGAGAGCGGAGCTGGTTGGCGATCTGCTGCCGGTTCCAGGTGGCGTCCTGCTGAGCACGCGCCAGGACAGCGATGGCCCGGGCCAGATCGGTGTCATCCGGCAGCGGGCGGTGCACGGGCATTTCGGTCCGCAGGATGTCCGCCAGGACCAGGGCGTCGCCGGGATCTGACTTCTTGCGCGAGACGCCGTGCCGGTCACGGTATCGGGCAGCGGCCATCGGGTTGACCGCGAAGACCTTCCGTTTGCCCTGCCACAAGGCGGCAACCAGCAGTCCGCGGCTGGTCTCGATCGCGATCGGGATGGGAGTTTCTTCGGTGTCGCCGTACTCGGCAAGCGGGTCCAGCAGCAGCTGGTAACCGACCGCATCGTCGCTGATGCGGCGCTTGGCCAGCAGCTGCCCGGTGTCGTCGACGAGAGCGACATCGTGATGCTTTTCGGCCCAGTCGATACCGCAGTAGATCAAGTTGTTCCTCCCCTTGGCGATGGTATCTGCGCTGGTCACGAGCGCATGCGGGCCACGCGGCTCCCTAATTCCAGGACTCTTCGGTCCGACATCTCACAAGCCGTTCGTGACACCAGCGCGCGCCACGGGCCTCGGTCTTGCCCGGAGCTCGACGGCTCGGGACTGTCAAGAGGTCACCGTGAAGCGGGCTCGTACCACCAACATCAACGAGTCATCCCGCATGGGTGGTGGCGGCCGTGAAGACGCCGAACGTCACCGCTCTACCTAGAGGCCTAGCAGGCCAACGCTTGTATAGGTTGTCCGCCGGCGTCCACGCGACCGCCACCACCACGAGCACGGGGACCTGGGCCGCTCTCCCGCGAGGGCTCGAAGCCAGGAAGGCGTAAGGCGTCATGTCCCAATGCTCACAAGTACGGGGTCATGCGCCGCTCTCCCAATGAGGGCTTCGTCAGCCGGGGTCCAGGAAGGCGTCACAGTCCCGCACTCGAACAGTCCGGCAGTGCTCCGAGAAGCCGCGCCGGTGCCGCTACCAACGAATTAGGGCTTGTACTCGTCCAGGATGGTGGAGCGGTTCGTCGCTTTGACCAACAGCTCGTCGATGCCTGTGGCGCGGGCGAAGCGGCGGACGGTGGACCGGTCCAGCCGCAGGGTCCGGCAGACATCCTCCAGCGTGCTGCCGTCGTCCAAGAGCCGTCGCGCGGCGGTGTAGCGTTCCCTGGTCCGGGTCACCAGTTGGCGTTCTCGTCCGCAGACGTCGAGCGTCTCGGCAGCCGGAGCCGGCGGCGTCAGCCAGACGTCGTCGCTGGTCGGCGACACGGCCGGAAGAATGTTCTCGAACGCGGTCCGGACGCGGGCGTGGTGGGCTGCGACGGTCTTGTCCACGGCCTCGCCGAGGTTGTGCCACAAATGCCAGGCATCGGCGACCTGCTGGGCCTGTGGGGCTCCGCTGCGGGCGCGCTCGGCATAGGCCCCGGCCCGGTCTCGGCAAATGATCTCCACTTCCGGATGGGCTTGTAGCCATGCGGCCAGCGGTTCGGCATCCCGGCCGGGCAGCACGTCCACCGGACGCCGTCTCTCCAGGTCCACAAGGATCGTGGCGTACGAGTCGCCCTTACGCAGCTCAAAATCGTCGACACCGAGCACGCGGATCTCACCCACGGGATCTTCCGGTACAGCGCGGACCAAACGTAACAGCGTGTCCTTGGCGACGCGCAGGCCCAACACCCCGGCCAGACGGGCACCCGCACGGCCGGCCAGCGCGAGAGCGACCAAGGTCAACTGCTCACGCACTAGCGGTGTATAGCGGGCATGCGGACTCGTCAGCCCCGCGATCTGCTCGGCGGACGTCACGGCCCGGCACGCCGTGTTCTGGCACTTGAACCGCCGCACCAGCAGCGCGATCACCACATTGACGCCACCGACCGCGGTATCGCAAGCCGTCGCATGTACCGGCCATGCACCCGGAGCGACGCACTACCGCAATGTGGACAGTACGCACCCGCCGAGCGGGCCCGGGCATGCATCGTGACCATCCCAGCCGCAGTCCGCTCGACTAACTCCACCACGACACCAGCCAGATGAGGGAAAAACGTCTGCAAACTCCGCGAAGAACACGCGAGCCATGGTCTCAGCCGTCACTGAGACCGGCAGCGTGAGCGCAGCCTGGGACCTGCGCGCCGCGCAGGTCCCAACAGGGCGGCCAGCAGCGGGAGTTCGGCCCCATTCGTGCGGCATCGTGGCCAGCCAGCGATGGCGTACCGGCTTGGCGGGAAGATCGCTGGGTATAGTGCAAGCGTTTCGGGGAACCGGCGACCCGGAGTCGGTCGACCTCACGCGCCACCTCGTGTTCATCGGCATCGGGGGCCCTGGCGGAGCCCCGATGACCACATCGCTGAGGAGGCCGTCCCATGGAACCCGCCACGCTGATCACCGGTGGCTCGACCGGAATCGGCGCCGCCACCGCCCGCGCCCTGCTCAAGCAGGGCCACCGCGTGGCCGTCACCGGACGTGACGCGGAGAAGCTGGCCGCCTTCGCCTCTTCGGCCGGAGCGGCCGAGCGGCTGCTGACGATCACCGGCGACACCAGCGACGCGCACGACGTCGCCTCCGCCGTGCGCCGCGTGGTGGAGGCGTGGGGCCGACTGGACAACGTCATTGCCAACGCCGGTTTCTCACTGCCCGGCAACCTGGAGAGCCACGCCCCCGAGGACATGCGCGCCATGGTCCTCACCAACGTCCTGGGCCCGGCTCTGCTGGTACGGGAGACCCTGCCACACCTGCGGGAGTCCAAGGGCCGGATCGTGATCATCGGTTCGGTCGCCGGGGTGCGCAACACGCCTGGCAACCTGTACTCGGTCACCAAGTGGGCCGCCCACGCACTGGCCGAGAACACCCGGCTGCTGGTCGGCAAGGACGGGGTCGGCGTGACGGTCGTCGCCCCCGGGGTGGTGGACACCCCGTTCTGGGACGAGCGCGGCGGCACCCCCGAGGCGGCGCCGGTGATGACCGCCGAGCAGGTCGCGGACACGATCGTCTTCGCCGTCAATCAGCCCGCGGGTGTGGACATCAACCACATCACCATGCGGCCGACCGGGCAGGCCGGCTGACGCCGCGCTCCCAACGACCGTACGACAAGGCGCCTTCGGCCCCTCCGCGTACCACGCGGTGCAGGCCGAAGGCGGGTGATCACGCCCTTCAGTACCAGGGGCAGGGAGGTCACTTCGCGCAGCCAGGCGACGTCATCCCGGGTGATCGAGGCGCCGAACTGCTCCTTGGATTGCCGAGCGATGGCCGGCTCCCCGTCCCGGCTGCCGTGCGAGGCGGCGATCACGTCATGCGCCACGTTGACCGCCTGGATGCCCGGGGCACCGCGAACCCGTTGATGGCCTCCCGCCGGACGGAACGCCATCCTGGGCGCGTCGACGGTGAGGACCAGCGCGCGGAAACCGGCGGCCTCGGCCCGGCGGATCAGGTCACGGCGCTTGAGCCAATACAACTGCATCCACACCGGGCCGGTGGCCGCGGCGGCGATGTCCACTGACACCTACCGCGTCACAAGATCAGCGCCAGAGCCGAATTACGTGACCGCCTACACCGCCGTTCGGGACTGCTCCTGGCGTACCCCGCGCACGACGCCCTCGTTCCTCATCGGGGCACTCCCGCTCGGCGATGCGGCGCCGACGGGATCGGGTGCGACGGGCATCGTGCGTACTGGGGGACCGGACGGGGCGCGCAGCCACGGTGTGCGGGCGGCGAGGGAGCCCAGCGCGAGGGAGGCCAGGTGGCCGACGTCCGCGAGCTCCTGGTCGTACAGCAGCGCGGCCGTCAGCGCCGCGGCGAGCAGAGGCAGGCCATAGCGGCGGAGTCGGCCGGGGGTGAGGGCGAGCAGGCAGGCGGCGGTCGTCACCAGACCGTAACTGATGCCCACGTCACGGGTCCGGGTGGGCACACCTGGCAGATGGGCGACGTGCATCAGCCACAGGGCGCCCTCGGTGAGCAGGGTCGCGGTGAGGTGACCGAAGACGAAGACTCCGCACGCGCGCAGCGTCCCCCAGCGCCACTCGGCGCATCCCAGGACCCCGGCCACCGCGGCGATACCGACCAGGGCCGGTACACCGTCGACCACCAGACCGCTCGTGAACAGGGTCCACCACTTGCCGACATCCAGGTGGTGCACGTTGCTGCTGTTGTGGCGCATGAAGCGGGCCCGTTCCGCTGCCGGTTGCCCCTTCAGCCACCATGCGGTGAGCAGCAGGGCCGTCACGTATACGGCGGTACCCGGCAGCCGCCGCCTCAACGTCTCCACAGCCCTCATTTCCCTGCTTTCGTAGGCTTTTGATCTACGTTTGTCACCCGCGTTCGGGCGCTCAAGGGCGATGTGCGCGCCCTTCCCGGGAAGAGACCGTCGGCCACCACGCCCGGTTCCGACGGCGGCCAACATGAGAGGGATTCTCACCAAGCGATGCTGTAGTGCTCCGCAACGATCAATGGCCCGAGAATCGCGGTAAGGAGTTCGCATGGTGGAGAGCCGGACGCAAGGGGCTGCGCGGACGCCGGGCGGTAGCGGCGTCGGTCGCGCGATGATCAGTCGGCGTGGGGCATTGGCCGCGATGGCGGCGGCCGCGCCCGCGGTCCTCGCGGGCTGCGGCGGCAAGCACGCGCGCGAAGCCGCATCCGAGCCCGCCGACGCACCGGCTACCAGGGTCCCGGTCGCCGACAACACCACCATTATGATCATCCGACACGGGGAGAAGCCGGGCCGGAACGCATCCGGCATCGACGAGAACGGCCGTCCGGACGCCAAGTCCCTCACCCGGCGCGGCTGGGAGCGGGCCAGGGCATTGCCGGCGCTGTTCGACCCGCCCAAAGGCCGGCCCCTCAAACCCGGCATCGTGCGTCCGCGGACCATCTACGCCGCTGCGGACCAGGGCCCGCTCGCGGGCGCCCACCGGATGCGGCAGACCGTCACACCGCTCGCCCGGCACATGGGCATCACCCTGGACACCACCCATGCCGAGTCCCAGGAAGCCGCACTGGCCGAGGCCGCGCTCTCCGCTTCCCAACCGGTCCTGATCTGCTGGGAGCACTCGCGCATCCCGGCCATCGTCAATGCCCTCGGCGCGTCGCACAGCGGCGCGCCCGCGGCGTGGCCGAACCGCTTCGACCTGGTGTGGGTCTTCACCCACACCCATGGCTCGTGGGCCTTCCGTCAGGTCGGCCAGCACCTGCTCCCCGGGGACGCCTGAGAATCCCGCGCGGGGTTCGCCGCGCGGTCGATGGTGGTACGAGATGGCCCGTCGCACCCCGAATTCCTTCATAGCGGTAGTTCGTTAAATCCGGCAGTAGAGCTGGTCCGGGTGCAGCAGCCGATCGTGGTTGCTCGTCAGATCCCGGCGCCGCCCTAGCAGCCGGTACATCTCGCCGAGGGCGCTCGGCAGGCTTACGCCGAGACGTTCCTCCGCTGCTGCAAGGTCCTCCTCGGTGAAGCCGTCGCCGTCTGTGAGCGGCTCTACCCATGCGTGCGTGAAGTCGCGGACGAACTGCCATGCGGCGTCGCGGTCCGCGCGGACATGCTCCAGGCCTTTCCGGACGTCGAACATCTGCGTCGTGGCGCAGACCCTAACCGCCGTGGCCTCGTCGGTGGCCGGGCCGGGGAACGGAGACCCGGCCGCCCCGGCAACCGCCGGTTGGGTGCCGATACTCTGTCCCCGGCCTGATCAGGCCGGGGAGGCGCAATGGGTCTGCTGACCTGTGCCTGTCTGAGGTGGAGGGGCAGCCAAGGGGGATGGAGGCGACGATGGGCGCGGACGGGACCACGGGTGACGTCGGCACGGAATTGCACGCGGTGGGTCGCGGCAGATACGTCCTTCGGCGGCCTGTGGGCAAGGGCGGGATGGCAACTGTCCACCTGGCGCACGACACCGTGTTGGACCGACCGGTGGCGGTGAAGATTCTCCACGGCCGGCTGGGCTTGGAGTCCTCCGCCCGGGAGCGCTTCCGCCGGGAGGCGCGGGCGGTGGCCAGGCTCAGCCACATCAACGTGGTCGCCGTCCACGACAGCGGTGAGGACGTCGCCGGTGACGGTACTCCGATGCCCTACATCGTCATGGAGTACGTCGAGGGCCGGCCGCTCAGCGCGATACTGTGTGAAGAGATCGAGCGACACGGGGCGATCCTCCCCGAGCAAGCCGTCAAGATCACCACCCAGGTGCTCTCAGCACTCGCCGCAGCCCACGAGCAGGGGCTGGTGCACCGCGACATCAAGCCGAGCAACGTGATGGTCAGCTCCGGCGGCCTGGTGAAGGTCATGGACTTCGGCATCGCCCGCGTGCTGCAGTCGGGCGTCACCTCCCTGACCGCCACAGGCATGATGGTCGGCACCGCACACTACCTTGCGCCGGAGCAGGCACTGGGAAAGAGTGTCGACCCGCGCTCCGACCTGTACTCCGTTGGCTGCATGGTGTTCGAACTGCTCACCGGCAGACCCCCCTTCCTCGCGGACAACGCCCTCTCGATCGCCTACCAGCATGTGCGGCAGCCGCCTCCCACACCGTCCAGCATCAACCCGGCGATCACCCCCTCTCTTGACACACTGGTGGCCCGCGCACTGCGCAAGGACCCGGCGCACCGCTTTCCGACCGCCGAGGCCATGCGCGACGAGCTGGAGCGGGCAGCGGCTGACCGGCAGCGGGAGACGGCACCAGTGGCAGCACGGGCCACGGGCCAGGGCACGCCTGCGCAACCAAGCCCGGGCCAGCGCCCTACGCTGTCACCGTGCACACCCGAGGCGGGCACATCCGCCGCCGGTGCGGCACCGTCATCCTCTCTGCGACCGTCCAGGCCGGCGAAGGGTGACTCGGTCCCGGCCGGTCGCCGCGAACGGCCTCGCCGCAGCGTGGTCCTGTCTGCTGTGGGGGCCGCCCTGGCCCTCGCTCTCGCCGTTACGGTGGCAGCCGAGTTCGTGCACGGCAACGTCAGCAAGGACGTCAGGGCCAAGGCTTCCCGGAAGGCGGGAAACCCGGACTCGGCGTCCGGAGACCTCACCGCGGCCTCACCGTGGCGGCTCGTCGTCAGTGACAAGATCGAGGGCCAGGACAACGGCTGCAGAGTCACTCTGACCAACACGGAGAGCCGTAGACGGCAAACGCTGCACAACTACGGAACGGAATCGTTCCAGATGCAGGCCTCGGGGCATTTCCACTGGGAAGCAAACAATGCGGCATGTGAGGTCGTCAGCCGCCCCGGGCCCGGGCAGCTGGCACTGCCTTTCAGCCAGCAATACGGACTGGGCGACACCGACGCCTTCGAGGCACCAGGAGTCCTCCTCGTGAAGGTTCTGGACTTCAACGGCGCGGGCGAGTGCCCGCTTGAGCTCCATGACGCCGCGAACGGAGAGACCGTCGACCTCGGCACGGCACGGATGCGCGACGGCTCCGTGAGGCTTGACCCGGGCGGACACTCGCACGTCTACCTCGCCGCTTTGCAATGCAGCGTAAGAGTGGCCCCGACGACGCACGGCTCACAGCGTGGCTCGTGAGCAGCAGAGGAGTTTCGGACAATGAGCCTCCGCCAACTTGAAGCCGCACGTCAAAGGGATGGTGTGACCGGTTCTCGGGCTGCTCACGCTGGTCGTCGCTGACTGTCTGCGAGTGAGACCCGCCAGGTCTCAGCCGGCGCTGACTTCTCACACCGCGCTTCAACGCAGTACCCGCGTCCCCCGAGCGGCAACCGCTCGCCCTTCCGGCGTTGCCGGCAGTTCCAGCTACTTCTTCCCGGAGGCCTCGATCGCCTTCACCGGCGACGCCCTGGTCACTCACGATTTCGTGGCCGGCCGGGTCGGACCGTGCGTCATCTGCCGGGCCTTCACTCAGGACAGCCAGGCTGCGCTGGCCTCGCTGGAGAAGATCGCCGAACACGAGCTCGCCACCGTGCTGCCGGGCCACGGCGAACCGTGGACGGACGGCTTGGCATGGGCCGCGCGGCAGGCGGTGGCCAACGGAATCCGTTAGGAGGGCAGTTGCGCCGCTTCGTGGCATCGGCGCGAGGGAAAGCACCTCGCCACGGCCCGTGCCTGGACGCAGACGAAGTCGCGCCATCCCAACCACCGGCAACCGACCGGGAGTTGCCCCTCCCCCCCCCGGCGCTGTGGGCGGTGCCTGATGTGCTGCCTCCCAACGAATGGAAGCTGAAGGAAAGTGAAGGCCTGCTCGCGCCCCGGCCCGCCGACCGCCCACACGACGCGGCGGCCGTCGCAGCCCGACTGCACCACATCGCCGGCCACTCGAACGAAGCCGCCTGGGCCCGCGTCCGGACCCACCTGACTCGCCGGACCGCCCTCGCGCTGAGCACGGCCTTCGCGATCCTGGTGGCCGCGTACCTGGGAATGTCCTGGCTCGGCGACCGAGAGGACGCACAAGCCGTCCGCGGCGCGTCCGCTCCGCCACGGCCCACCACCCCGCCCAGGCTCGCGGTCGGGCAGTGCGTCAACTACACCGGTAACGCCGTGGTCACCGACGCCGATCTCGACAAACACCTCGGCTGGTCCGTCGTCGGCTGCTCCCAACCGCACCAGGGCCAGGTCCGCCGGGTCGACGAGCTGCCCCGGCCGACGTACGCGGGCAGCTGGGCAGTCGCCGTCATCCGCACCGGCACAGCCTGCGCCCAGGAGCGTGAGAAGCTCGACCCCGGCCTTCCCACCCACCTGGGTTCAACCGTGCTCGGCCCAGACAAGACCAGCTGGGTCAGCGGCAGCGAGCACTACGCCTACTGCACCCTGCGCCGCCTGGACGGCGGGCCGCTCACCGCCGATCTCACGCCGTGAAACTGCTTCACCGGTGCCTGGAGCACTGGGCGGGCGTTACCTTCTCGGTGACGGATCACCCAGCAGGTGTCCCACAGACGGACAGTAGCTTCGGCACCGGTACTCACAGGCCGGAAAGTGGTGACAAAACACGCAGGATAGAGCAGGCGGCCGACGCCGCCCGCACCCGCTTCGGGCCCGACGCCGTCTTCCCGGCCTCCCTGGCCCCCTCACCCTGAACCGGCCAACGCCCAGCCGCGCGCCACTTCCCCGCATCCCGGGCAAGCCCCCACCCCTACGATGCGGCGGTGCGTGAACCGCTCCGGGTCTGATGGAGGCTCGATTCCCTGAGAGGATCGAGTCATGGCCCGTCCGTCCCCTTATCCTGCCGAGCTGCGTGAGCGTGCGGTGCGCATGGTCGCGGAGGTCCGCCCCAACTACCCAACTGAGTGGGCCGCGATGAAGGCGGTCGCTGCGAAGCTGGGCATCGGTTCCGCTGAGACGGTGCGGACGTGGGTCCGTAAGGCCGAGGTCGACGCCGGCCAGCGTCCCGGGGTGACTTCGGAGGAGGCCGCGGAGATCAAGCGGCTGCGGGCCGAGAACGCCGAGCTGCGCCGGGCGAATGAGATCCTCAAGGCGGCCTCGGCTTTCTTCGCGTCAATGACAGAGTCTGAGACACGGGCCTATGGGTGGTGACAGAGTGACGGGCACCGGCGGGGCTGGCTCGTTTCTTTGCT
>NZ_JBEPBF010000197.1:0-12573 GCF_040298985.1 Streptomyces sp. NPDC001093
CCCGGCTCCGCCCTGTCACCGCGTCAGAGTCCACGGTTCCGCCCCGGCCGGTCACCGCGCCCGGCGCGACGGCCCCGTCCCGCCCGGTCGCCGCGTCGGAGACCACGGCGCGGCTTCGGCCGGTAGCCGACGTTCCGAAGGCAGCGCGCCCCGCTGCCGCGCCCGGTCGGCCGGCCGCCGGGGCCGGTGGAGAGCGCCGTACCGCCTCCGCGTCCCCTTCGACGGTGTCCGCCTGGAGTCCCATGGCGCCGGCGCATCCCGTCGGCCCGCCACCGGCCGGCGGCGCCGCGCCGGACCCCACGCTGTCCTGGAGCGCCACAGCTGCCGCGCGGCCCGTGACGTGGGCCGGGGAACCCGAGGCGTTCGGTGGGCGGACCTGGTACCGGGTGGGGCCCCGCACCGCGGCCGCTGCCGCCTGTCTCGTACTCGGACTCGGTCTCGTCGGCGGTGCCGTGACCGGGAGTTGGCTCACCGACGACGGCGCGGACGACGCCTCCGGCGACCACTTCGCCACCGCCGGGTCGCTCTGGCACAGCGTGCCCGTCGACCAGCTGTTCCCGCCCACCGTCCAGGGCACGGGCGCCGGACCCGGCGGCGCCGACCGCAGCTGGACCAGGATCGCCGTGGCCCCGGACACCGGCTGCGCGCACGCCTTCGACCCGCTGCTGGCCAAGGTGCTCGCCCCGGTCGGCTGCGGGCGGCTGCTGCGGGCCACCTACACCGACGCCACCCAGAGCTACGTCACCACCGTCGGCCTGCTGTTCACCAAGGCCGACCCGGCCGCCATGGCCGCGCTCGCCCACCGCTTCCGCACCGAGCGCCTGGACCGGCGCGCCGACCTGATGCCCCGGCCGTACGCGGCCGAGGGCACCGACGCGGCCGGCTTCGGCGACAAGCAGCGCGCCTCCTGGACCATCTCCGTCCTCACCGACGCCCCCGTCGTCGCCTACGCCGTCTCCGGCTGGGCCGACGGCCGCGGCGTCGATGTACCCCAGCCCGCCGCCGACGCCATCAGTGCCGGTGCCACCACCGCACCGGCCCAGGCCGGGCTCGGCAACGAGGCCCAGGGCCTGGCCGACCGCATCGAACGGCGCCTGCGCCAGAGCATCGGCACGGCCACGGAGAAACCGTCATGAGGCGATCGGGCATGAGGCGATCGAGGCAGTCGATACGCGGCCGCCGACGCGTGGAACCCGTCGGCGCGGCGCTGAGCCTGCTGCTCACCGGCACCCTCGTCCTGGCACCGGCCACCACGGCCCACGCCGACGGCATCCGCGCCCAGCAGTGGGGTCTCGACGCCCTGCACCTGGACGAGGCCTGGCGGACCACCAAGGGCCGGGGCGTCACCGTCGCCGTCCTGGACACCGGCGTCGAGGCCGACCACCCGGACCTCGTCGGCAACGTCCTGCCCGCCAAGGACATGATCGGCTTCGGCGCCGGGCAGGGCGACCGCGACTGGGCCCGGCACGGCACCGCCATGGCCGGCATCATCGCCGGACACGGCCACGGCCCCGGCGACAGCGCCGGTGTCATGGGCGTCGCCCCCGAGGCCAAGATCCTGCCCGTCCGCGTGATCCTGGAGGACGGCGACCCCGCCCGCGCCAAGGCCCGCACCAGCCGCGGCAACGCCCTCGCCGACGGTATCCGCTGGGCCGCCGACCACGGCGCCGACGTCATCAACCTCTCCCTCGGCGACGACTCGAACTCCGCTCACCCCGAGCCCAGCGAGGACGAGGCGGTGCAGTACGCCCTGAAGAAGGGCGTGGTGGTCGTCGCCTCCGCGGGCAACGGCGGGGACAAGGGCGACCATGTCTCCTACCCGGCCGCCTACCCCGGCGTCATCGCAGCGACCGCCGTCGACCGCTACGGCACCCGCGCCTCCTTCTCGACCCGCCGCTGGTACGCCGCGGTCAGCGCGCCCGGCGTCGACGTGGTCATCGCCGACCCCGACCACAAGTACTACGAGGGCTGGGGCACCTCGGCCGCCTCGGCCTTCGTCTCCGGCGCCGCGGCCCTGGTCAGAGCCGCCCACCCCGAGCTCGGCCCGGCCCAGATCAAGAAGCTCCTGGAGGACACCGCCCGGGACGCGCCGGTCGGCGGCCGGGACGATTCCCGTGGCTTCGGCATGATCGACCCGGCGGCGGCGCTGCGGGCGGCCGACCGCCTCAGGCCGCAGCGCCTGCGCGCGGCGTCGTACGGGAAGAAGTACTTCGGCGGAGGCCCGGACGCCCCCAGGGCCACGTCCTCGACCGCCGACTGGGCGGGCCCCCTGGCCGGCGGCACCGGCGGGGTCCTGCTGGTGGCGGGCGTGGTGCTGTGGCGGGGCCGCAGGCAGAGGGTCTGAACGAGACGTCCGGCGGCGGCTCCCCGGCGGGGCGCCCGGAAGCCTGGATCACTCGGCGCCGGGCGCCGGATCGCTCACCGGCGAACCCCGCCTCGCTCGGCGCCGGGCGCCGCGTCATTCACCGGCGAACGCCGACACCGCCGCCTTCGCCGCCGCCTCCACCAGCGCGATGCCCTCCGCCTGGGTCCGCGTGCCCTTCGACAGCACCGCCACCAGACAGCCGGTGCCGTCCACCGTGATCCGCCCGATGCTGTTCACGTCCCACAGCCCGGTCGTACTGCGTGCCAGCCAACCGTTCTTCAGCGCCCAGGAGTTGCCCTCCGCGGCGGCCGACACCCCCCACCGCTGGTCCGCCTGGACGGACTTCATCAGCCCCCGCACATAGGTCCGGGAGGCCGCGCTCAGCCGGGAATCCTCTCCGAACACCTGCTGGAGCAGGACGAGTTGGTCGGCGGCCGTGGTCTGCGTCAGCCCCCACAGCTCACCCTCGCCGCCACAGGTCGCGGTCAGCCCGAAGCGCTTGTTCGCCGCGTCCAGGCCGTCCGCCCGCCCGATCGTGTGCCACAGCTCCGTCGCCGACGCGTTGTCGCTGTTCTCGATCATCTTCGTGGCCTGCGCCCTCTCGGCCGCCGTCAGCGTCCGGCCCGCGTCCTGCGCCTGGAGCAGCAGCGTGGCCAGGATGTCGACCTTCACGATGCTCGCCGTGTCGAAGGCCGCGTCCCCGTACGCCGCGCTCTCCCCGGAGTCCATCGCCAGCACCGCCGCCGACACCTGCGCGCCCGGCGGCACGCTCACCGCCGCCATCGCCTTGCCCAGCAGCGCCGTCCGGTCCACCGCCGGCTCCGTCACCGGTTCCACCGAGTCCTCCTCGCCCGCCCCGGCCGAGGAGGCGGCCGAGGGCGTCGCCGCCGACGATACGGCCGCCGTGCCCGAGTGCGCCCGTGCCCGCACACAGGTCGTGCCCGCGGCCGTCACCCCGCTCACGGCGGCCACGGCGACAGCGGTGTACAGAAGGGGACGGCGCCGGGACGGGCGCGCACGACGGCCGCGACGGGCTCTGGGGGACTCCATGGCCGCGATGCTTCGGGCGGTGACTGTGCACCGGGTCGGACCGCCATGAGACGGGGTTCAGGGAACGCTGAGATTCCGGTGAAGGCTCCCGTGCGGCGGGCCGGCGAGGTGGCTATAGGGTCGGTGACCGTGGCGAACAAGAACATTCCCGACCCCGGCTTCTCCGACGACGACGGCTCCGCCGACCCCCGGCTGAGCGCCGCGCTCGCCGCCTGGGCCGAGGACCGCGGCGCCCTCGGGCCCGTCCTCGAGGCGCTGAAGGGCGCGCGCCTGCTCGTCCCGGTCGTCGCCGTGCTCGGCGAGGTCGAGGAGGACGCGAACGGGCTGCGCCGCGAGAAGACCAGCGACATGGCGGTACCCACCCTGAAGGCCGGCGACCGCACCGCGCTGCCCGCCTTCACCTCCACCGACTCCCTCGCCCGCTGGGACCCCGCGGCCCGCCCGGTCGCCGTACCGCTGCACCAGGCGCTGCAGGCCGCCGCCCACGAGAAGGCCGACACGGTCGTGCTGGACCTCGCCGGGCCCGTGCCCTTCGAGCTGACCGGCCCGGCGCTGCTCGCCCTCGCCGAGGGCCGCACCAGCACCGACCCGCTCGCCGACCCGGCCGTGCTCGAGGCCGTCCGTACGGCCGTGGCGGCGGAGCCCGCCGTACTGCGCGCCCACCTCGGGGCGGGGCGGACCGACGGCACCCTCGCCCTGGTCCTCGACCCGGCCGCCCCGCCCGCCGAGGCCGCCCGCGCGGTCGCCGAGCGGCTCGCCGCCGACGAAACACTGAGGGCCCGCCTGGTGCACGGCCTCGACCTGGCACTGCTGCCGGCCGGGACCACGGCTCCGGGCGAGCCCCTGTACGTGAAGGAATAGCTAGCCGTAGACCGGGCCGGTGTACTTCTCGCCCGGCCCCTGGCCCGGCTCGTCCGGGACGATCGAGGCCTCGCGGAACGCCAGCTGCAGCGACTTCAGACCGTCGCGCAGCGGCGCCGCGTGGAAGGAGCTGACCTCGGTCGCGCTCGCGTCCAGCAGGCCGGCGAGCGCGGTGATGAGCTTGCGGGCCTCGTCCAGGTCCTTGTACTTCTCGCCCTCCTCGCTCAGCCCGAGCTTCACGGCGGCGGCGCTCATCAGGTTGACGGCGACCGTCACGATCACCTCGACGGCGGGGACCTCGGCGATGTCCCGGGTCATCGCGTCGAAGTCGGGGTTCTCAGGAGGGGTCTCACTCATGCCCCACACGATAGGTGGCCCCGTTGCGCCTTCGCGATGACGGGTCCGATTCGCCCTTCCCGGCCCGTGCTGCTAACCTTGTGTGACGACCGGCTGGACAGCATCCTGCCCAGCCCACAAGTGGAGGCTCCGATCTCCCACCTGACCGTCCTCCGGGACGGCGGGTCACCCGGTCAGGCGGCCACCATCGTTCCGTACGGACGATGGAGCCGCCCGAACTGCGCCCCGCGGTCCCCGCGGCGGTGCTCCGGCTGTCATTGGAGCCCCGCCTGTGATCGTCCGGGGCATTTTTGCTGCTTCGGCGCGGTTAGGTCTAGCGAAAAGACGTACGCGGCTGTCCGCCAGACAACCGTGTGGTGCTACCGAGGAGGATCCATCAGCGCCGAGCCCCGCATCAACGACCGGATTCGCGTTCCCGAGGTGCGACTTGTCGGTCCCAGTGGCGAGCAGGTCGGCATCGTGCCGCTCGCGAAGGCACTGGAGCTTGCGCAGGAGTACGACCTCGACCTGGTCGAGGTCGCGGCGAACGCCCGTCCGCCCGTGTGCAAGCTCATGGACTACGGGAAGTTCAAGTACGAGTCGGCCATGAAGGCCCGTGAGGCGCGCAAGAACCAGGCGCACACGGTCATCAAGGAGATGAAGCTCCGGCCGAAGATCGACCCGCACGACTATGACACCAAGAAGGGTCACGTCGTCCGGTTCCTCAAGCAGGGCGACAAGGTCAAGATCACGATCATGTTCCGTGGTCGCGAGCAGTCCCGTCCCGAGCTGGGCTACCGACTGCTGCAGCGCCTCGCGGAGGACGTCCAGGACCTCGGTTTCGTGGAGTCGAACCCGAAGCAGGACGGCCGCAACATGATCATGGTCCTCGGTCCGCACAAGAAGAAGACCGAGGCCATGGCCGAGGCCCGCCAGGCGCAGGAGGCCCGCAAGGCCGAAGCGAAGGCGAACCCCGGTAAGTCGCAGAACCCTGCCGAGGCTGAGGCGTCCGCCGAGGAGCCCGCCGAGGCGTGATCCCGGGGGACTTCGGTCCCCGAGGATGTAACCGATAGAAGAGCGACGCTCCACCGTGCCCGGTTTTCGCAACCGGGCACCGGAGCGCCACCGACGAGGAGATAACGGCGCTATGCCGAAGAACAAGTCGCACAGCGGTGCCAGCAAGCGCTTCAAGATCACCGGCTCCGGCAAGGTGCTCCGCGAGCGCGCCGGCAAGCGCCACCTGCTCGAGCACAAGTCGTCCCGCGTCACGCGTCGCCTCACCGGCAACGCCGAGATGGCCCCGGGCGACGCCGCGAAGATCAAGAAGCTTCTCGGCAAGTGACCTGCGGCGCCGTCTGAGCGCCGTCTGTCTGGACCGGGACCGAATCGTTTCCGGGTCGTGTGAGTACCCCCACGGCCCCGCTACAAGGAGTTAACAAGTGGCACGCGTCAAGCGGGCAGTCAACGCCCACAAGAAGCGCCGGGCGATCCTCGAGCAGGCCTCCGGCTACCGCGGTCAGCGTTCGCGCCTCTACCGCAAGGCCAAGGAGCAGGTCACCCACTCGCTGGTCTACAACTACAACGACCGCAAGAAGCGCAAGGGCGACTTCCGTCAGCTGTGGATCCAGCGCATCAACGCCGCTGCCCGCGCCAACGGCATCACCTACAACCGCTTCATCCAGGGTCTGAAGGCCGCGAACGTCGAGGTCGACCGCAAGATCCTGGCCGAGCTGGCCGTCAACGACGCCAACGCGTTCGCCTCGCTCGTCGAGGTCGCGCAGAAGGCGCTGCCGTCGGACGTCAACGCGCCCAAGGCCGCGTGACGCTGCGCTGGCATTGAGCCGACGCTCACTGGACCCGCAGGCCTCAGGGCTTGCGGGTCCTGCTGTTGAGGGCTTCCGCCGTCGTTCGGCCGCGGGTGCGTCGTGGCTTGTCGCGCAGTTCCCCGCGCCCCTGACGGGCGCTGCAACCCGGTGGCGTCACAAAGAGAAGACTTTCTGAAGGTGAAGGACAGGATGCCCACCCCCGAGCTGATCTCGCCCCGCTCCGCCCGAGTCGCCGCCGCCCGCCGGCTCGCCAAGCGGAACCTCCGGGGTAAGGACCGGCTGTTTCTCGCGGAGGGGCCGCAGGCCGTCAGGGAAGCGGCCGGGCATCGGGTCGACGGCACGCCCACCCTCGTCGAGGTGTTCGCCACCGTCGAGGCCGCGGAGCGGTACGCCGACATCATCGGGGCCGCGCGCGACGCCGGTGCCCGGGTGCACCTCGCCTCCGAAGAGGTCATCGCCGACATCTCCACCACCGTCACCCCGCAGGGGCTCGTCGGGGTGTGCCGGTTCCTCGACACGCCCTTCGAGGAGATCCTCGCCGCCCGGCCGAGGCTCGTCGCCGTCCTCGCCCACGTGCGCGACCCCGGGAACGCCGGCACCGTGCTGCGCTGCGCCGACGCCGCCGGCGCCGAGGCGGTCGTCCTCACCGACGCCTCCGTGGACCTGTACAACCCCAAGGCCGTACGCGCCTCCGTGGGCTCCCACTTCCATCTGCCGGTGGCCGTCGGCGTGCCCGTCGAGCGGGCCGTCGCGGGCCTGCAGGACGCCGGTGTGCGCATCCTCGCGGCCGACGGGGCGGGGGACCGTGACCTCGACGAGGAACTCGACAAGGGCACCATGGGCGGGCCGACCGCGTGGGTGTTCGGCAACGAGGCCTGGGGGCTGCCGGAGGAGACCCGCGCGCTCGCCGACGCCGTCGTACGCGTGCCCCTCCACGGAAAGGCCGAGAGCCTGAACCTCGCCACCGCCGCCGCCGTATGTCTCTACGCGTCGGCGCGTGCACAGCGCGCCTCCGGAGGGTGCCGCACCGTCACCCAGAGCTAGTAGGGTGACCAACTCGGGACCCTGCGCGGTCTGAGAGGTGGGGTACGGGGATGAGCGTGGCCGGCACGAGCACCGCGCCGCAGGGGCGGGACGCGCGGCGCACACCCGTGCCCCGGCAGGGTGACCACGGCTGCGGCCTCGAGCCCGACCAGCTGCCCGACGGCCTCGTCGTCGCCGACGAGCACGGCCGCGTCGTCTGCTTCAACGCCGCCGCCGCCCGGATCACCGCCGTACGCGCCGCCGACGCCCTCGGCCGGCCCCTGGAGAAGGCGCTGCCGCTGGAGGACCTGGAGGGCCGCCGCTGGTGGCAGCTCACCGATCCCTACGGGGGGCTCGCGATCCGGACCCGGCAGCCGGAGCGCAACCTCTTGCTGCCCGGGGTGCGGGAAGTGCTCGTCTCCGCCCGCTATGTGCGCGCCGCGCCCCTCGGGCCCGTGCAGCGTGTCGTCGTCTCGCTCCGGGACACCGAGGCCCGCCGCCGTACCGAGCGCAGCCACGCCGAGCTGATAGCGACGGTCGCCCATGAACTGCGCTCGCCCCTCACCTCCGTGAAGGGCTTCACCGCCACGCTCCTCGCCAAGTGGGAACGCTTCACCGACGACCAGAAGCGGCTGATGCTGGAGACCGTCGACGCCGACGCCGACCGGGTCACCCGGCTCATCGCCGAGCTGCTGGACATCTCACGGATCGACTCCGGGCGGCTGGAGGTGCGCCGGCAGCCCGTCGACATAGGAGCCGCCGTCTCCCGGCACATCCAGGCCTATGTCGCCGCCGGCCAGAGGGCCGACCGCTTCCTGCTGCGCATCGAGCAGCCGCTGCCCGCCCTGTGGGCCGACCCGGACAAGATCGACCAGGTGCTCAGCAATCTCCTCGAAAATGCCGTGCGGCACGGCGAGGGAACCGTCACCATAGACGTCACACCCTGCGCGTCCCCGCGCGAGGGCGAGCAAACGGGCACGTCGGTCACGGTGAGCGACGAGGGGCCCGGCATCCCGGAGGAGTCCATGAACCGCGTCTTCACCCGCTTCTGGCGGGGCAGCAAGCGCGGCGGCACCGGCCTCGGGCTGTACATCGTCAAGGGCATCGTCGAAGCCCACGGCGGCACCATCACGGTCGGCCGCGCCTCCGGCGGCGGCGCCGAGTTCCGATTTACGTTGCCCGTGGGGGCACCGGCGTATCTCGCCTGACGAGACCCGGAGCAGCCCGCGGGCGCATTCGCCCACCTCCACCCCGTTAGACTCGGCCTTTGGCAGCTTTGTGTCCTTCACGCGGCCCTCGCGAGTCGGTGACGGGGACCATCCGCCTGGGGGCACCTCCCAGCGTCAGCTGGGGGACAATCGGAAGCACGGGAAGAGATGTCGGCACCGAATAAGTCGTACGACCCTGTAGAGGTCGAGGCGTTGAAACCGGAAGAGATCGAGCGCATGCGGGACGGGGCGCTCGCCGCCTTCGCCGCCGCGGACTCCCTCGACGCGCTCCACGAGGCCAAGGTCGCCCACACCGGCCCCGCCTCACCGCTGGCCCTCGCCAACCGCGAGATCGGCGCCCTGCCCCCGCACGCCAAGGCCGAGGCCGGCAAGCGCGTCGGCATGGCCCGCGGCGCCGTGAACAAGGCCCTCGCCGCCCGGCAGGCCGAGCTGGAGGCCGAGCGGGACGCCCGCGTGCTGGTCGAGGAGGACGTCGACGTCACGCTGCCGTACGACCGCGTCCCGGCCGGCGCCCGCCACCCGCTGACCACGCTCTCGGAGCGCATCGAGGACATCTTCGTGGCCATGGGCTACGAGGTCGCCGAGGGCCCGCAGGTCGAGGCGGAGTGGTTCAACTTCGACGCCCTGAACATCGGCCCGGACCACCCGGCCCGCGGCGAGGCGGACACCTTCTTCGTGCAGGGCCCGGACGGCGGCACCGAGTCCGGCGTCGTGCTGCGCACCCACACCTCGCCCGTGCAGATCCGCTCGCTGCTCGGCCGCGAGCTGCCGGTCTACGTGATCTGCCCCGGCGTCGTGTACCGCACCGACGAGCTGGACGCCACCCACACCCCGGTCTTCCGCCAGGTCGAGCTGCTCGCCGTGGACGAGGGCCTGACCATGGCCGACCTCAAGGGCACCCTGGACCACATGGTCCAGTCGCTGTTCGGCGCGGGCATGAAGACCCGGCTGCGGCCGAACTTCTTCCCCTTCACCGAGCCGAGCGCCGAGATGGACATGCTCTGCTACGTCTGCAAGGGCGAGTCCGTCGGCAACCCCGACCGGCCCTGCCGCACCTGCTCGTCCGAGGGCTGGATCGAGCTGGGCGGCTGCGGCATGGTCAACCCGCGGGTGCTCACCGCCTGCGGCGTCGACCCGGAGAAGTACAGCGGCTTCGCCTTCGGGTTCGGCATCGAGCGGATGCTGATGTTCCGCCACAACGTCGAAGACATGCGAGACATGGTCGAGGGTGACGTCCGGTTCACCCGGCCGTTCGGGATGGAGATCTGATGCGGGTCCCGCTTTCTTGGCTGCGGGAGTACGTCGACCTGCCGGCGACGGAAACCGGCCGCGACGTCCAGGAGAAGCTCGTGTCGGCCGGCCTCGAGGTCGAGACCGTCGAGCAGCTCGGCGCCGACCTCAAGGGCCCGCTGGTCGTCGGTCAGGTGCTGACCATCGAGGAGCTGACCGAGTTCAAGAAGCCGATCCGCTTCTGCACCGTCGACGTCGGCCAGGCCAACGGCACCGGCGAGCCCCAGGAGATCGTCTGCGGCGCCCGCAACTTCGCCGTCGGGGACAAGGTCGTCGTGGTGCTCCCCGGCGCCACGCTGCCCGGCGGCTTCTCCATCGCCGCCCGAAAGACCTACGGCAAGGTCTCGCACGGCATGATCTGCTCCAGCGACGAGCTGGGCATGGGCGACGACGGCAACCACGGCATCATCGTGCTGCCGCCGGAGACCGAGGTCGGCAAGGACGCCATCGAGCTGCTGGAGCTGGTCGACGAGGTCCTGGACATCGCCGTCACCGCCAACCGCGGCGACTGCCTGTCCATCCGCGGCGTGGCCCGCGAGGCCGCCATCGCCTACGGCCTGCCGCTGCGCGACCCGGCCCTGATCGACGTACCGGCCCCGAACGCCTACGGCTACCCCGTCCAGGTCTCCGACCCGTTCGGCTGCGACCGGTTCACCGCGCGCACGGTCACCGGCCTGCGCCCCGAGGCCCGCTCGCCGATCTGGCTGCAGCGCCGGCTGCAGAAGGTCGGCATGCGCCCGATCTCGCTCGCCGTCGACGTCACGAACTACGTGATGATGGAGCTGGGCCAGCCGCTGCACGCCTACGACCGCAGGCTGGTCCAGGGCACCATCGGCGTGCGCCGGGCCCGGGAGGGCGAGAAGCTCGTCACCCTCGACGGCGTCGAGCGCAAGCTGCACGCCGAGGACCTGGTCATCACCGACGACCGCGGCCCCATCGGCCTGGCCGGCGTGATGGGCGGCGCCAACACCGAGATCGCCGATCACGAGGTCACCGAGGACGGGGTGAACGGGACCACCGACGTGGTCATCGAGGCGGCCCACTTCGACGCCGTCGCGATCGCCCGTGCGTCCCGCCGCCAGAAGCTGCTGTCCGAGGCGTCCCGCCGCTTCGAGCGCGGCGTCGACCCGCAGGCCGCCGCGGCCGCCGCGCAGCGCACCGTGGACCTGCTGGTGCTGCTCGCGGGCGGTACGGCCGAGGCCGGCGTCACCGAGGTCATCGCGCCCTCGGCGCCGCACACCATCACCATCCCGGCCGACCATCCGGACAAGGTCGCGGGTGTCGTCTACGGCCGTGAGACGGTCGTCCGCCGCCTCCAGCAGGTCGGCTGCGACGTCTACGGGCAGGACGAGCTGATCGTCACCGTCCCGTCCTGGCGGCCCGACCTGGTCGACCCGAACGACCTCGCCGAGGAGGTCATCCGCCTCGAGGGCTACGAGAACCTGCCCTCCACCCTGCCCAAGCTCCCCTCCGGCCGTGGGCTGACCCACCGCCAGCGGCTGCACCGCCGGGTCGGCCGCGCGCTGGCCGGCGCGGGCTATGTCGAGGCGCCGAACTACCCCTTCGTCGGCGAGCAGGTCTTCGACCAGCTCGGCCTGGCGGCCGACGACCCGGCCCGCCGCGTGGTCAAGCTGGTCAACCCGCTCAGCGACGAGGAGCCCGCGCTGCGCACGACGCTGCTGCCGGGCCTGCTCGGTGCCCTGCGGCGCAACGACGGCCGGGGCTCGCACGACCTGGCGCTGTTCGAGACGGGGCTGGTGTTCCACCCCCGTGAGGAACAGCGTGTCGCCATGCACCTGCCGGTCGACCGGCGTCCCACCGACGAGGAGATCGCCGCGCTGAACGCCGCGCTGCCCGTGCAGCCGCGGCACGTGGCCGTGGTCCTCACCGGCGCCCGTGAGCAGGCCGGCTGGTGGGGCAAGGGCCGTCCGGCGGACTGGGCGGACGCGGTGGAGGCCGGACGCGCCGTGGCACGGGAGGCCGGCGCCGAGCTGATCGTCCGCAAGGGCCAGTACGGCCCCTGGCACCCCGGCCGCTGTGCCGAGCTGGTGGTCGTCGCCGAGGGGGCGGAGCAGGTCGTCGGCCATGCGGGCGAGCTGCACCCGCGGGTGCTGAAGGCCCTGGGGCTGCCCGAGCGCACCTGTGCGATGGAGCTCAACCTGGACGCCCTGGAGACGGTGGGCGACGGCGCTCCGCAGGCACCGCGGATCTCGACGTTCCCGGTCGCCACGCAGGATGTCGCCCTCGTGGTCGACAGGCCCGTCCCCTCCGGGGAGGTCGAGGCGGCGCTGCGTGAGGGCGCGGGTGAACTCCTCGAGTCCATCCGGCTGTTCGACGTGTACGAGAACGCGGAGCAGCTGGGCGAGGGCAGGAAGTCGCTGGCGTACGCGCTGCGGTTCCGGGCCGGTGACCGGACGCTGACGGTGGACGAGGCGTCTGCCGCCCGGGACGCGGCGGTTGCCCTCGCGGGCGAGCGGACCGGTGCGGTTCTGAGGGGCTAGCCCGTCGACCGGGCGGGCAGCCGCTTTTAGAACGGTGTAGCCGCGGCCGTCGGGGGGGGGGGCACGCCGCGGTCTAGATGTGAAAGTGAGGT
>NZ_JBEPBF010000198.1:0-12501 GCF_040298985.1 Streptomyces sp. NPDC001093
GGTCGTAGATCTTTCCGCCCTGTTCGCGCAGCCTGAGCCCCTCGGCGAGGAACAGGAAGTCGAACTTGGCGCGTTCGGCCGTCCGCGCGAAGTGCACGAAGGAGCTGAACTCGATGTGGCTGCCGGCGGCCGGGTCGCTCCACACGGTGGTGTTGTTGACGCCGGGGAAGTGCGCGGCCAGATGGATCTGCTTCAGCGGCTTGCTCATGGTGGTGTGGTCCTTCGGCTCAGGCCGTGGCGGCTGCGGCGTAGCGATTGGCGGGGCGGGGCAGGCCCAGCAGGCCGCGCAGGGTGTCGGCTTCGTAGGCGGTGCGGAAGGCGCCCCGGCGCTGGAGTTCGGGGACCAGGCCCTTGACGATGGCGGGCAGGTCGTGGCCCGCGACCGCGGGGCGCAGTCGGAAGCCGCTCAGGCCCGCCTCCGCCAACTCCTGGAGCAAGTCGGCGAGTTGGAGGGACGTACCGGTGAAGATGCGCGCGTCGCTCGTGTACGGCTCGCCCGCGAGGGCGTCGAGCCGTGCGCGTCGGTCCTCGGCGGCGCCCTGGTCGTCGTCGAGGAAGACCAGCAAGTCACCGAAAATGTGCAGGAGTTCGCCGGAACGCCCGGCCGCCGCCTGCTCGGCACGGATCTCGGCGACGATCGCGCGGGCCTGGTCGGTGTGGTGCGGGGTGACGTAGCCGACGTCGGCTTGCTGGGCGACCAGCCGGTACGGGACGGTCTGGTGGGCGAGGGAGGTGACCAGCGGCTGGCCCTGCGGCGGGCGCGGGGTGATGGACGGGCCCTTGACGCTGAAGTGCTTGCCCTCGAAGTCGATGTAGTGCAGCTTGTCGCGGTCGACGAAGCGGCCGGTGGCGACGTCGCGGATCTCGGCGTCGTCCTCCCAGCTGTCCCAGAGCCGACGCACCACCTCGATGTAGTCGGCGGCCTCGTCGAACAGATCGGTGAGGCGCTCCTGTCCGGCCGGCGCCTGCAACTCCTCGAGGTTGATCGGCGGGAAGGTGCGGCGGCCGAAATGGTCGGCCTCGTGCGGGCGGGCGGAGACCTGCACCCGGAGGCCCGCACGGCCGGTGCTGACGTAGTCGAGGGTGGCGATGGCCTTGGAGATGTGGAAGGGCTCCGTGTGGGTGGCGATCACCGTCGGCACCAGGCCGATGTGCCGGGTGAGGGGAGCGATGCGGGAGGCGATCAGTACGGCGTCGAGTCGGCCGCGGACCTGGTCGGTGCGGCCGTCCAACTCGCCGTAGTGCGAGGACTGCAGGCCGAGGCCGTCCTCGAGGGTGACGAAGTCGAGCAGGCCGCGCTCGGCCTCGGCGACCAGGTCGGCCCAGTATCCGGCGGTGAACAGCTCCCGGGGCCGGGCGACTTGCTCGCGCCAGGAGGCGGGGTGCCAGCCGGTGCCCTCAAGGGCGACGGCAAGGTGCAGGTGGGATGAGGGAGTTGAGGCCACGAGGGTGCCTTCCTGGAGGTCCGTACGAGATCACCGGCCCGCGGGAAGCGGGGCGCACGGCGCTGGGGAAACGGGGTCAGGAGCTACAGAGGGAGCCGGCCACCCGCTGGAGGTCGATGTGGGGCCGGCTGTGGAGGCACACGGCACGCGGTACACGTGTCATCGCGGCCCACCTCCACATCATCGCCTTCGACAAGGACAACGGCACAGCTATGCCGTTTCTTCCAGGACGGCGGCTTCGGTCCGCCGTACGAGCGAGAAGACCGTACGGCGGCGCAGGGTGAAGCCGATCGACTCGTACAGCCGGATCGCGTTCGCGTTGTCGGCCTTGGCGTGCATGAAGGGCCGCTCGCCGCGCTCCTTGATGCCGGCCGCGACCGCGCGGACCAGGCGGGTGGCCAGACCCCGGCCGCGATGCGCCGGGTCGGTGCACACGGCGCTGATCTCGGTCCAGCCGGGTGGATGGAGGCGTTCGCCGGCCAAGGCGATCAGGCGGCCGCGGTGGCGGATGCCCAGGTAGGTGCCCATCTCGACGGTGCGGGGCAGATAGGGCCCGGGTTCGGTGCGGGCGACCAGGCCGAGGATCTCGGGCACGTCGTCGGGGCCGAGCCGTACGGCCTCGGGGTCGGGCTCCGCCCGCAGGCCGGTGTCCACGAGCTGGACGCCGTGACCGGTGCCGACCACCTCCCAGCCCTCCGGTGCCTCGGTGACGCCCCGCACCGAGGCGGTGCCGCCGGGGCCGACGAGCGCGGCAAGGTCGGCCCAGGCGCGCGGGTCGTCCTCGCCGGAGACGGCGTAGAAGGGAGCCACGTCCCGGTGATAGCGGGCAGCGTTGCCGATTCGTTCGGCGAAGTGGGCGTGGGGGCCGGTGAGCGCGGCCCAGGCGGGGTTGTCCAGGATGTGCGAGGAACTGGCGTCGAGGGTGGTGACGGACATGGTGTGGCGGTCTCCGGGGTGCGGCTCGGGGTGTCCGGCGCGAGGGGACTCCATCGCGGGGCGGCGGTGGAGTCCCCGGCACGCACTGGTCAGGAGTTGTCGAGCGGCAGGCCCGGCGGGTTCACCTCGGACTTGGCGACGGCCTCGTTGGAGAGGTTGTACGCCTTGAGCCACTCGGCGTACTGACCGTTCTTGATCAGGTAGTTGATCGCGTCGGCCAGTGGCTTGGCGAGTCCGCTGTCCCTCTTCGCCGTTGCCGCGATCAGGCCCTGCAGGCTCGCGCCCGCGCCGGAGTAGATGCCCGCTGTACGGGTGGCGT
This sequence comes from Streptomyces sp. NPDC001093, assembly GCF_040298985.1. NCBI lineage: Bacteria > Bacillati > Actinomycetota > Actinomycetes > Kitasatosporales > Streptomycetaceae > Streptomyces > Streptomyces sp. NPDC001093. The sequence goes on from NZ_JBEPBF010000198.1 coordinate 2,701, forward strand.
TGGGCGTGTTGGCCACCTGACGGTTGTGATACGCGAAGCCGGGGTTGGGACCGAAGGAGGCGTCGATCTTGCCGCTGTTCAGGGCGAGGTAGGTGCTGGGGCTGTCCTGGAAGTACTTGACGGTGAGCTTCTTGCCCTCCTTGGCCAGCTTGTCCTTCCACTCCAGGAGGATCTTCTCCTGGTTGGTGCCGGAGCCGACGGCGATCGTCTTGCCGGCGAGGTTCTCGTAGTTGCCGTCGAAGTTCCAGGTGCTCTTCTTCGGCACGAGGAAGGCGAGGTTGTCCTGCCGGTAGGAGGCGAACTCGTACTTCTTCTTGCGCTCCTCGGTGTCGGTGACGTTGGAGAAGGCCACGTCGACCTTGCCGCTGTCGATGCCGACGAAGAGGTTCTCCCAGGTGGAGTTCTTGACCTCGGCCTTGAGCCCGAACACCGCGGCGACCAGGCGGCCGAGGTCGGGCTCGGAGCCGGTGAGGGTCTTCTGGTCGTTGCCGACGTACGCCAGCGGCGGGAACCCGGCGGGCAGGGCACCGATGCCGATCTCCAGCTTGCCGCTCTTCTTGACGGCGGCGGGCAGTTCGGCGCTGATGGACTTGACCTCGGAGACCTTGATGGTGGTCTGGGTGGCGGCGCCGTTGGAGACACGTCCGATGACGACCTCGCCGGACTTGGCGGCTTCGGTGGTGGTGGCCGCGTCGCTGTTGCCACCGCAGGCGGCGAGCCCGGTGGCCAGGGAGGCGACGGCGGTCGCCGCGGTGATGCCGCGTATCAGGCTGCGTCGGGTGAAGTGGGTGGGCATGGCCGTTCCTTGTCGCTGAAGGTGATGAGGGTGGCGTGGGGGGGAGGTCTTGGGATGCGAGGGTCAGAGGACCTTGCTGAGGAAGTCCCTGGTCCTCACGTGCCGCGGCTTGTCGAGGACCTCGGAGGGCGGGCCCTGCTCGATGATCTTGCCGCCGTCGATGAAGACGACCCGGTCGGCGATCTCGCGGGCGAAGCCGATCTCGTGGGTGACGATGACGAGGGTGGTGCCGCTGGTCGCCAGGTCCTTGATGACGGCGAGGACTTCACCGACCAGTTCGGGATCGAGGGCGGAGGTGGGCTCGTCGAAGAGGATGACGCCGGGGCGCAGCGCGAGGGCGCGGGCGATGGCGACGCGCTGCTGCTGGCCGCCGGAGAGCTGGCGCGGGTAGGCGCCGGTCTTGTCGGCGAGGCCGACCCGGACGAGCAACTCGCGGGCCAGTTCCCGGGCTTCGGGCTTGGTGAGCTTCCCGGTCGCGACCGGGGCGGCGGCCACGTTGTCCAGCACGGTCAGATGCGGGAACAGGTTGAAGTTCTGGAAGACGAAGCCGATCCGGCCGCGCTGGGTGAGGATGGCCCGCTCGCTGAGCTCCTTGAGCCGGTCGCCCTGCCGCTTCACGCCGATCAGCTCGCCGTTGATGCTGACGTAGCCGATCTCGGGCTTCTCCAGGTGGTTGATGACCCGCAGCAGGGTGGACTTGCCGGAGCCGGAGGGGCCCAGGATGACGGTGACCTCGCCGGGGCGGACGGTCAGGTCGACGCCGTCCAGTACCCGGTGGGTGCCGTACCACTTGTGCACGTCGTGGACCTCGACGGTGGCGGCCTCGACGTCCGCCAGGGCTTCGAGCGTCTCGGCGGTCATACGGCGGCCTCCCGGCGGATACGGGCCCGCAGGCCGGAGAGACCGGTGCGGAGCTTCTGCAGCGGCGTCGGCGGCAGGCTGCGGGTGGCACCGCGGGCGTAGTGCCGCTCGACGTAGAACTGGATGACGGACACGATGCTGGTCAGGATCAGGTACCAGACGGTGACGACCAGCAGCAGCGGCACGATGTCTCCGGGGTAGGTGGCGCCCATGGTCTGCGCGGAGCCGAACAGGTCGAGCAGGGAGACGTAGAAGACCAGCGAGGTTCCCTTGATCAGGCCGATGAGCTGGTTGACGTAGTTCGGGATGATCGAGCGCAGCGCCTGCGGGAAGACGATCTTCCGGAACTGGTAGCCCTTCGGCAGGCCGAGCGCCGCGGCAGCCTCGTGCTGGCCCTGGTCGACGGAGAGGATGCCGCCGCGTACGACCTCGGCCGCGTAGGCGGCCTCGTTGAGGCTGAGGCCGACGACGGCGACGACCATGTCGGTGGCGAGTCTCGACTCGTCGAAGGAGAAGAAGGCCGGGCCGAAGGGGATGCCGACGCTCAACGTCTTGTACAGAGCGCTGAAGTTGTAGAGGAAGATCAGCACCACGATGAGCGGGATGGAGCGCAGCGCCCAGACGTAGGTCCAGCTGACCGCGCGCAGCACCGGGCTCTTCGAGAGCCGGCCCAGTGCGAGCACAATGCCGCCGACAAGGCCCAGCACCGCGCTGTAGGCGGTGACTTCGAGGGTGATCAGCAGGCCGTCGAGGATGGTGGGGCGCAGGAACCAGTAGCTCCAGCGGTCCCACTGGTAGAAGGGGTTGGTGACCAGTCCGTGCACGAACTGGGCGACCAGGACCAGCACGACCGCGGTGAGGATCCAGCGGCCTGGCCGCCGCAGCGGAAGAACCCGCTGGGCTGTGAGAGCTTTTGACGGTTCGTCGACGGTCGGCGCCTCGGCGAGGGTGACGGTGGCACCAGGGGGTTCACTCATGGTGGGCTCCGGCTGGGTGGGCACACACCCCGGAAGCACGGCGGCATGCGGCGGCGCACACGACGGCGAGGTACCGGGGCGGGGAGGGCAAGGGGGCACACCGCGGGCGCGGTGTTCGTCAGGAAGTGCGGGGGCTGCGGGGAGGTGTCAGCCCCGACAGCGGGCGCGGCCCGGTGCGGTACACAGTGCGCTGTTCACGCGGAGCAGATCGACGGCACGATCGGCGACGAGCAGGTTCGCGTACGACGGTACGCAGCCCGGGGAGCGGCGGGCGGCCGTCCTGGGAGCTGCGTACATGGTGTCACCGTCACTGTTCCGGCCCTGGGGCCTCGCGCTTACCGAAACTTCATCGGCCGGGTCGTCACCTGGGGCACCCCACCGCGGCGGGAGGGTTGCCGGTCAGCAAGCCAGGGCTTGTCGCTGACGCTCATGACCGTTCTGGGCAGTAGTTAAGGCAACGGCCCGAACATTTGTCAACGCCGGTCCACCAGGTGAACGGCCGAAGCGCGAGCCCGGAGCGACCGCGGTCACCAGCGGGGCGACGAACGGCGCGTCGGTCGGGCAGTACGCCTCGCACTGGAAGCAGGTCTGGCAGCTGTCCTGTCACGCGATCAACGGAACGCCGTCGGCACTGCGATCGAAGACGCGCGTCCGGCACACCTCGATGCACCAGTTGCAGGCGATGCAGCGGTCCGGCTCGACGATCTCGATCACACGGCTCGGCCTCCGCTCGTGACCAGCGCCCGCGACGCCGGCTCCGGACGGCTCCAGACCTCGTCGAGCCCACCGGTGAGCAGCCGATGGTGCTGGGCCGGATCCTGCGTCGGCCGGTCGGCCCGCTAGTGCATGCCGCGCGATTCGGTGCGGTGCAGTGCCGCGTGGTACATCCAGCGGCCGTGGGCCGCCATCGCGGCCGCTTCCCTGGCCCGGAAGAGTTCCTCACCGCTCGCCCCCAGCCCTTCGCGGACCGCGGACCGCGTCCCGTGCAGCGACCGCAGAGCCGGCTCGAGACGGTCGGCGTGCCGCAGGTAGTTGCGGTCGTACGGCAGGACCTCGCGCTGGACGGCGGCGACGACCTCGCCGTGACCTGCGTTCACGGCACAGGTCGGGCGGAGGCCGGCCGTCCCCACGGGTCGCAGCCCACGGTCCGGACGGACCCGCCGGGTGGCGAACTCGGCGGCGCCCCGGCCGGCCCAGCTGCCCGAGAACGCCGCCCACGCGGCGTCGTGGCTGCCGCCTCCGGTGAAGCCGCCGCAGATCAGCTCGCGGTGTCGCCGGCCGCGTACAGGCCGGGGACGTCGGTCGAGCAGTCGTGGTCGGCGATGCGCACACCGCCGTGCCGCGTACCGTGTCTTCGGCCAGCAGAGTGATCTCGAACAGGTCGGTGAAGGGGTCGATGCCCAGCCGGTCGAAGCCGAGGAAGGTGTTCGGCTGCCCCTAAGCCGTCTTCGTGGGTCTTGCGAAGGCCCTCGACCCGCAGCGCGGGCGGACTCCCGCCGCTCCGGGAAGCGGCGGGAGTCGCGAGCTCGTCAGCCATGGAACTGGTTCGCCGGGACCGGGAGCCCGTAGTGCTCACGCAGGGTCGTGCCCTCGTACTCCTCGCGGAACAGCCCCTTGCCGCGCAGGATCGGCAGCACATGCTCGACGAAGGCCGCGAGGCCCGACGGCAGGGCGGGCGCCATGATGTTGAACCCATCCGCGGCACCGCCCTCGAACCAGGCGATGATCGTGTCAGCGACCTGCTCGGGCGTCCCGATGAACTCGAAGTGACCGCGCCCGCCGCCCAGCCGGGAGATGATCTGCCGGACCGTCAGCTGCTCGCGGACCGCAAGATCGATGATCAGGTCGGAGCGGCTCTGCGAGCCTTCCAGCTTCGGCCTGGCGAGGATGAAGTCCGGCAGGCGCTCGTCGAGTTCGAAGACCGACGGCTCGGTCTCGAACACGGCGGCCAGCTGACGCAGCCCGTACTCCGGAACGCGCAGCTCGTCGAACTGCCGCGCATGCGCCCGGGCCTCCTCCTCGGTCGACCCGATGTACGGGACGATGCCGGGCAGGACGATCACACCGTCCGGGTCGCGGCCGGCGGCCCTGGTCCGCGCCTTGATGTCGGCGTAGAAGGCGGCCGCGCGCTCGTACGTCGCGTGCGCGGTGAAGATCGCCTCTGCGTGGCGGGCCGCGAAGTCCTTGCCGTCCTCGGAGGAGCCGGCCTGGACGAGCAGCGGGTAACCCTGCGGTGGACGCTCGACGTTGAGCGGGCCTGCCACCTTGAAGTACCGGCCCCGGTGGTCGAGGCGGTGCAGACGCGCGGGGTCGGCGTAGCGTCCTGTGGTCCTGTCCGCGAGGACGGCCTCGGACTCCCAGCTGTCCCACAGCGCCTTGGCGACCTTCAGGAACTCGTCGGCGCGGGCGTAGCGTTCGACGTGGCCGGGGCGGTCGTCGAGGCCGAAGTTGGCGGCCTCGTCGGCTCCGGCGGAGGTGACGATGTTCCAGCCGGCGCGGCCGCCGCTGACGTGGTCGACGGAGGCGAGCCGGCGGGCGAGGTTGTAGGGCTCGTTGTAGGTCGACGACACGGTCGCGATGAGGCCGATCCTGCTGGTCGCCTGGGACAGCGCGGTCAGCAGGGTCAGCGGTTCGAGCTGGCCCGGCGGGCGGAACTCGCCGGTGCCGATGAGTGCCGGGCCGTCCGCGAGGAACAGGGAGTCGAACTTGGCGCTCTCGGCAAGCTGCGCCAGCTCGATCCAGTGCCGCAGGTCGAAGTCCGCCCGGGAATTGCTGTGCGGGAGCCGCCACGCCGCCTCGTGGTGACCCGCCTCCATGAGGAAGGCGTTGAGATGGAGCCGACGCCGTCTCGCGCTCATGAGGTGACCTTCAGCTTGGAACTGTCGTAACCGGCCGGCAGGAGGTTGTCGGTGATCGACTCGACGTCGACCTTCTTGGTGATCTGCCCCGCCTCCAGGAAGGCGTCGGCGAGCTTCTGCTCCAGCTCGATGTCCGACTGCTCCACCGGAGTCACCCGGTTCGAGTAGGCGGCCAGGGACGCCTTGGCGTCGGCCGGCGGGATGCCCTGCTCCTTCGAGAGCGCCTGCGCGTACTGGTCGGGGTTCTTGACCGCCCAGGCGAACTCTCGCGAGAGCCTCTTCAGGACGTCCGTGAGAGCAGCACGCTTGGTCCTGTCCTTCAGCGACGTGTCACTGGCGACGTAGTAGCTGCTCGTCTGGTCGATCGGCGGGAGACCCTTCACCAGGATCCGCGCGCCGTTCTTGACCGCGATCGCGGACTGGGGGTTCCAGATCGACCAGGCGTCCACCTTGCCGGTGTTGAACGCCGTCGCGCCGGCCGCCGGGTCGAGGAAGGTCAGCTTCACGTCCTTGGGGGTGAGGCCGACGCTCTTCAGCGCGTTCAGGGCCAGGCCGTGAGCCGAACTGCCCTGCGGAACAGCGATCCTCTTGCCTTTGAGGTCGGCGGCCGTCTTCAGCTTCGAGCCCTTCGGCACGATGATGTTCTCCACCGCCTGGCCGGGCGTGAGCGAGCGGTTGACGGCGACGACCTTGAAGCCGTACTCCTTCGCGGCGCCGGTGATCGGTGGCACGTCGCCGACGCTGCCGAGGTCGATGTCGCCCGAGGCCTCGGCCTGCACGAGCGGCGGGCCGTAGGTGAACCGGGCGAACTTCACCTTGTACGGCGCGTTGTCGAACACGCCGGTGATCTTCGCCAGCTCCTGGCTGCCGTCACCGCCGTTGTCGCCGATGGTGAAGGTGTACTTGCTCCACTCGGGGTGCTTGGCGTCGCTCGCCTCGGCGGCGTTGCTCAGCGGCGCGGCGCTGTTCGAAGACGACGATCCGCAGGCGACGAGGGTGCCCGCGAGGGCGAGCGAGCCGATGGCGCCGATGAGTCTGGTGGTTCTCTTTCGCATGGTTGTCGTGCTTTCTGTGCCGGGGTGAGGGTGTTCGGGGAGGTCAGTGCTGGCCGGCGAGGCCGAGGTCTTCCAGCAGCCGTGCGCGGAGTTCCTCGCGTGCGACGCTCGCTTCCCGGTGCGCGGCGGAGAGGTGCACCTCGTGCGAGGTGCCGATGCGACCGTTGCTCATGACGACGATGCGGTCCGCCAGGGCGATCGCCTCGTCGACGTCGTGGGTGACGAGCAGCATCGCGGCGTGGTGCTTGGTCCGCAGCGCCCGTACGAGGTCGTGCATGCGCAGCCGGGTGATGGCGTCGAGGGCGGCGAACGGCTCGTCGAGCAACACGAGTTCGGGCTCGGACACCAGGGCCCGCGCGAGCGACACCCGCTGGGCCTCGCCGCCGGAAAGCTCCTTGGGCCATGCCCTCTCCCGGCCCGCGAGTCCGACCTCGGCGAGCACATCGAGGGCCCGCTGTTCCGCGTCGGGTCCGTGCAGGCCGAGGGTGACATTGCGCAACACCCGTTGCCACGGCAGCAAACGGTCGGCCTGGAAGACGATCGCACGCCGCGCCGGGACCTCCACCCGCCCTCCGTCGGGCCGGTCCAGTCCGGCGAGCAGCCGCAGCAGGGTGCTCTTGCCGCAGCCCGAGGGGCCGAGCAGGATCACCAACTCCTCGTCGGCGATGGCGAGGTCCAGGTGGTCGAGCACCACCCGGTCACCGAACCGGCGGACCACCTGCTCGACGACGACCCCGGTCTGCCGGCGAAGCTCGGTCGCTACTGCGCTGCTCATGACGCCTCATAACTGGGTCGCCACCGCAGCAGCACCCGCTCGAGAACCCGGACGAACTGGTCGGCGAGCAGGCCGAGCAGCGAGTAGATCACCAGCCCCACGAAGACCTGGTTGGTCTGCAGATAGGTCTGCCCTTGAGTGATGAGGAAGCCAAGTCCCTGGTCGGCGTTGACCGTTTCGGCGGCGACGAGGCCCAGGACGCTGTACGCGAGGGAGAACCGGAGTCCGACCAGGAACCCCGGCAGGGCTCCGGGCACCAGCACCCGCGCCACCAGGCGCCAGGTGCCCGCGCCCGTCGTGCGCGCCATCTCGATCAGGCGCTGGTCGACGCCCCTGATCGCGGCGAACAGGTTGAGATACATCGGGACGCCGGCGCCGAAGGAGATCAGCAGCACCTTCGTGAGTTCGTCGATGCCGAACCACACGATCATCAGCGGCAGCACCGCCAGCAGCGGAATCGTGTTGAGCACCTGCACGACGCCGTTGAACAGATACTCGCCGCTGCGCAGCAGCCCGCCGAGCACTCCGGTGACGATGCCCACGGTCAGACCGATCGCGAGACCGATGCCTGCCCGTTGCAGCGAGACGGCCAGGTCCGGCCCGAGGACGCCCTGTTGCCAGAGGTCGGCGGCGGACTTCACGATGGAGGTCGGCGCCGGAGCGTAGGTCTTCGACAGCACTCCGGCACGGGCGAGCACCTCCCAGGCGATGAGGATCACGACCGGAGTCGTATAGACCCCGAGGGGCCAGCGCAGGCGCTCGCGGAGTGCGCTGAGCGGCGTCCGGCGGCGGGCGTCGCGCGGCAGGAACACCTCGCGTTGCCGCGCGCTCGTCGGTTCGGCCTCCGGGCCCTTGGTGACGGCCGGGGCCGGGATGCGGACCTCGGTCATGCCGCCACCGCCAGCACGCTGCTGTAGTGCGAGGCATCGCCCACGAGCTGCTCGCTGCGGCGGCCGTCGACACCGACCGGCACCTCTCCGGCGACCGTCACGCGGTTGAGGCGGCGCGGGTGGTCGTCGTAGTTGTCCACCCCGTAGTGCTGGGTGATCCGGTTGTCGAAGATCAGCAGCTGGTTCGGGGACCAGGTCCAGCGCACGATGTTCTCCGGACGCGTCACATACGACTGGAGGAGGCGCAGCACATCGGCCGACTCGCTGCCCGACAGGCCGACGATCCGCTTGGCGAACCCGCCGATGAACAGCCCGCGTTCGCCCGTCAGCGGATGCACTCGCACGACCGGGTGCTCCGCCTCGTAGGGCGTCGACACGAAGGCTCGGTCGTACTCCTGCCGTTGTGCCGTCGTGGCCGCGGGGCGGGCGTAGTCGTACTGGTTGGTGTGCACGACGCGCAGCGAGTCCGCGAGGGCGCGCAGCGGTTCGGGCAAGTCGCGGTAGGCCGCGGCGGCGTTGGCGATGAGCGTCTCGCCGCCGTACGGCGTGGTCACGATCGACCGGAGCGTGGTGAGCTGCGGCGGGTTGACCACGAAGGTGACGTCCGTGTGCCATTCGCTGGCCTTGGACGTCTCGCTGTCGACGGCGAGCACGTTCGTCGTCCCGTCGGTGGCCGGCACGTTCGGGTGGGCGGTGGTGAGTTCGCCGAACCACCGGGCCACGCGCTCCTGGCCGGCGTTGTCGAGGTTCACGTCGTCGAAGACGATCGCCTTGTGTTCGTTGAGGGCGTCACGGAGCGCCGTGATCGTCGAGAGATCGGGAGTCGCCGTGAGGTCGACGCCCTCGACGACCGCGCCGATGCGGCCGGTGAGCTTACGGATGGACACAGGCATGAGGGGGTCCCTCCCGGACAGACGGGCACACCAAGGGGTGTTGAGGATCGGGGAGTCGGGTGAAGGGGCTGGTACTGCGCAAGACCGATCGACCACATGCGAAGCGCCGGTGGTCGGGCCGGAGGGAAAGCGCGTGGTCGCAGGACCGCTGCAGCCGCGTTCTCAGCGACCGCGTCGGCGTGCGCGCACAGGCTTCCGGCTCATACGAATGCGAGAAGAAGAAGAGGAGGCGGGAGCCCTCAGCAGGTGGATACGACGATCCCGCGGGAAGGCATCGCGGTGCGGGCGGCCTCGCACCGCCGCTGCCCGGCGCCCGCCATGGGCGCGCGCCGGCCGCTGCCGGGGACCACTTGCCGGATCAGCGACAACAAAACGCGCTGGAGACGTGCGCCAGATCGATGTGGCGCCGCCGGGTCAGGTCCACGCGCGGGTTCATGGGTCGGGAGTTCAGCAGATGTCCACCAGGTCGGTCAAGAACTTCCCGGACAGGTCTTGCATTGCGGACACGGAGAGCTTCTCCGCTTCTTTGGACACGCCCACGCGAGGGTGCCGGCTCGCGGCGCCTCAGGGGGGCCGAGGACATCGACGGCCTCACCGGGTTCCTAGGGCCTGTGTGATGTTGTGATCAGGTAGTTGCCTTCAGGAGGTCGTTGATCCAGATCATCGAGGCACGGAGGTGGAGGCCGGCGAGGTAGC
>NZ_JBEPBF010000199.1:0-12466 GCF_040298985.1 Streptomyces sp. NPDC001093
TCAGCCCGTACAGGACGGTCAGCGTCAACGGCATCTCCATGACACCGTCCCAGGCGTACACGGCGGCCCGCGGCGTGCCGGACTCCGACGCCTGACCGATGGCGACCGAGTCTGTGGCCCGGTCGTACAGTCGCGCAGTACCGCACACCAGAGGGGGATGGGCGGCGCCCACCGCGCGGGTCAGGGGCTGGCGATGTCGAAGCCGTACCGCAGGGGCTCGCACGTGACGCTGTAGTCGCGGCGGTACAGATACACCGCCTCGGCGCGTACACCGCCGGGCGGTGCGGCCTCGACCTGGCAGGGGTACGTCACCTGGATCACGCGCGGCCGGTCGGAGACCTTCATCCGCAGCCCGTCCGCCGGCCCGCCGTCGAGCACGGCGGTCTCCCAACCCGTTACTTCGGTAGTCTCCACGCCGGAAAGTTTACGGGTTGCGCAAGTTTCGAGCCCGTGAGCCGGGTCACGGCGAGTCCACCCGTGGACGGACCCGTGGAGTAGCGCCGGGGCCGCCCTACGTGGGCCGTTGGGAGGCCGCGGCCTCGGGGCGCAGGCCGGACAGGGTCAGCGGGTGGGCCGGCGGATCGGGCACGGCGATGCGGGAGGTCACCTGCAGATCGGGGCCGACGTGGAGCAACTCGCCAGGAGCCATCAGCTGCCAGTGCGGGTTCTCGTCCATGGGCTCGCTGGCGACGACGACCGACGGACGATCACCCAGATGCGCCGAGCGCACGCGCATATGACCGTGCCGGCCGGTGTGGTCCAGATGCCGCTTGCCGTGGTGACCGCCCGCCGGGCGCCGCAGGACGTACAGTTCGTGGGTGGCGGGATAGCGCAGCGCCCACAGCTCTCCGTCGGTGACGAGGATGATGTTGAGGGCGTACAGGGGCAGGTTCCCGGCGACCCAGCGGGCCGCTGACACGATGCCGGCCGACACGTCTCCGCCGTGCGCCGCCGTCTCCCGTGTGACCAGCGCGAAGAACCGCTCGGAGTCGGTGTCCCCCTGCACCAGTGAACGGTCCTCACCGAGATGCCGGTCCAGCCGGTCCAGCCCCTCGATCACACCGTTGTGCGCGAACAGCCGCCTGTCCTGGTCGAACGGGTGTGTGTTGCGCACGTCCAGCCCTCCGGTCGAGGCATAGCGGATGTGCGCGAGGAAGGTGGCCGACTCGGCCTCCCGGGCCTCCCGGGCGAAGGCGCGGTCCTGGTACGCGGCGATCGCTGCCTTGTGCACCTCCGGCGTGCCGTCCCCGTCGAAGAACCCGAGCCCGGTGCCGTCGGGTTCGCGGCGGCTCTGCACGCTCAGACTGTCGGGGGCGTCCAGCAGCCAGAACGTGGCGTGTGTGCGCAGCGGGGAGCTGATCAGCCCGAACAGTCGGCACACGGCATCCTCCTCGTCACCCGCCTTCGCCGAGCCCCGTCGTCCGGAACCCCGCACGGACGACCATGGTCCCGCGCGCCGGACGTTCACGCACGCGCGCCACAGACGGAATCCGGCCCCGCGCTGGCGGCCTTCGTCGCGCCGACGGTTCCGTCAGGCCGCCGGTCGCAGCACCGAGTCGAGCGCCGCGTCGATCGTGGGGTGAGCGAAGGCGAAACCCGCCTTGCGCAGGGCGGCCGGTACGACGCGTGCGCTGCACGTGATGTTCGCGGCGAACTCGCCGAGCGCCGCGCGCAGGGCGAAGGCCGGCACGGCGACCGGCGCCGGACGGTGCAGGGCGCGGCTCAGTGCCCGGGTCACCTCGCGGTTCGTGACCGGTTCGGGGGCCGTGAAGTTGACGGGACCGGAGAGTTCCTCGGCGCCGAGGGCGAAGCGGAGCGCCGCGATGTGGTCCGTCAGGGAGATGAACGGCCAGTACTGCTCGCCGGAGCCGAGCCGGCCGCCCAGGCCGAGGCGGAAGAGCGGGAAGAGCCGGCCGAATGCGCCGCCCTGGGCGGAGACGACCAGCCCGGTGCGCGGGTGCACCACGCGGATGCCGGCCTGCCGGGCCGGTTCGGCGGCCGCCTCCCAGTCGACGCAGACGGAGGACAGGAAGTCGTTTCCGGCCGACTCGCTCTCCTCGACGGTCCGTTCACCCGTGTCGCCGTAGTAGCCGGTCGCGGACGCGGACACCAGGACGCGCGGCGGGCCGGCGGACGCCGCGCAGGCTCGCGCGACGGTGTCGGTGCCGCGCACCCTGCTGTCGCGGATCTCCCGCTTGTAGGCGGAAGTCCACCGCTTGTCGCCGACTCCCGCGCCGGCGAGGTGGACCACGGCGTCGACGCCGTCGAGCGCACCGCGGTCGATTCGCCCGGCGACCGGATCCCAGTGCGCGGACTCGCTGCCGTCCTGAGGGACCGCGGCGGACCGGTCGCGGATCAGGCGGACCACCTGGTGGCCGTTCGCGAGGAGGGAGCGGGTGAGAGCGGAGCCGATGAGTCCGGTGGATCCTGTGATGGCGACGCGCATGGCGTCCTCCCGAGGAACTCGTGCTTCACATGTGAATCATGGGCGCGTCGCACGATACATGATTACTTGCAGTTTCAAGTAAATCGGAGCCGTCCCGCCCGGGACCGCGTCGACCTGGCCCGGCGTACGAGGTCCACGGCGGCCCGTTGCCACTCGGGATACCCGAAGTCGAACCCGGCCGCCGACAGCCGGCCCGGGACCACCCTGCGGCTCTTGAGCAGCAACTCCGTGTCCGAGCGCAGCGCGAAGGCCCCCAGCTCCGCCATCCACCGGGTCGTCGGCAGCCCCACGGGGACGCCCTGGGCCGCGCGCAGTGTCCGCATGAACTCCCGATGCGGGAGCGGGCCGGGGGAGGCGAGGTTGACCGGGCCGTCGAGGTCGTCCCGGCCGATCAGGAACTCCACCGCGCGGACGAAGTCCTCGTCATGGATCCAGGAGACGTACTGCGCCCCACCGGCGACCGGCCCGCCCAGCCCCAGCCGGGCCAGGCCCAGCAGCACGTCGAAGACCCCGCCGGGGTCCGGGCTCATCACCATCGCCGCCCGCAGCGCCACCTTCCGCGTAGTCGGTGTCGGCGCCTCGGCCTGGGCGCGCTCCCAGTTCTCGGCGATGTCGACGCTGTAGGCCCAGTAGTCCGGAACGCCGGCCTCCGAGCCGCCGATCATGCCGGTCGCCTCGTCGTTCGCCGCGTCGAAGCGGTGGGCGTAGATCGTGGCCGTACTCATCTGCAGCCACACCCGCGGCGGTTGCGCGGCGGCGGCGATCGCCTGACCGACCACACGTGCCGAGTTCACCCGTGAGTCCATCATGGCCCGCAGGTTCCCGGGGGTGTAGCGACATGACACGCTGCGTCCTGCCAGGTTGATGACGACGTCGCTGCCGTCGACCACCGCGGCCCAGCGGCCGAGTGTGGCCCCGTCCCAGCCGACCTGCCGCTCTCGCGTCGGGTGCCGGGTCACCACGGTGACCTCGTGCCCGGCTGCCGTCAGCGCACGATCGAGAATCGTGCCGATCTGTCCGGTTCCCCCCGGCAGAACCACCTTCATCGAGCCCCCTCGCTTCGGTGCGCACAGGGTAGCGCTGAATTTGAACACGTTCAAAACGGGTGCGTGGCCGGCGGCGGAGCGTACGGCGGTAATTCGATGGACAACTGCCCTGTCGGTGCTGAGTGTTGTCGCCATGGAGCAGAAGGAGATCTGGGGTCCGGCCGTGGCCCGGCGTTACGACACGCCCGGTACCGGCATGTTCGCGCCCGAGGTTCTGATCCCCGCGGTGGAACGCCTCGCCGAGCTGGCGGACGGCGGAGCGGCACTGGAGTTCGCCATCGGGACCGGCCGGGTCGCCGTCCCGCTGGCCGGGCGAGGGGTTCCCGTCACCGGCATCGAGCTGTCCGGGCCGATGGTGGAGCAACTGCGCACCAAGGCCGACGAAGCCACGATCCCCGTGGTCATGGGCGACATGGCGGCGACCCGTGCCCCAGGGACGTACAGCCTCGTCTACCTCGTGTACAACACGATCTCCAATCTGCTCACACAGGCCGAGCAGGTCGAGTGCTTCCGCAACGCCGCCCGCCATCTCGCGCCCGGCGGCCGGTTCGTGATCGAGCTGTGGGTGCCGGAGCTGCGCACGCTTCCCCCGGGCAAGCACGCCACCGTGTGGCGCACCGACGCCGGGTACATCGGGCTGGACACCTACGACATCCTCAACCAGCGGGTCGTGTCGCACCACTTCCGCTTCGGCGACACCGAGGAGGCCCGGCTGTACCGCAGCCCTCACCGCTACATCTGGCCGTCCGAGCTCGACCTCATGGCCCAACTGGCCGGATTCGAGCTGGAGTCCAGGCATGCCGACTGGTCCGGCACGGAGTTCACCGCCGAGTCGCGTGCTCATGTCTCGGTGTACCGGCTGCCGCTGACGCGCTAGACGGTCGCACCGCGCCCCCGCGGCACTGACCCGGGCGGCACGCCGAGGGCAGATGCCCGGCCGGCCCGGCAGGCCGCGCGCCCTCTCGCATCGGCACACCGGCGCCCCGGTCCTCCGCCGTGCACCGCAGTCCCAGTCCCAGTCTGCGCCGTGCCGCCGTCGGGCTGAGCCCGGTCCGCCGGGTCGGCTGGTCCTGGTCAGGCAGGCAGCAACCGCAGCGCGTACAGCGCGGCGCCCAGGTCGGCGAGGGCCATCGGGTCGGTGAGCGGACGCCCGGTCAGCTCCTCGACGCGGCGCAGCCGGTAGCGCACGGTGTTGGGGTGGACGAAGAGCCGTTCCGCGGCCCCGGCGGCCACCCCGCCCGAGCTGAACCAGTGACCGAGGGTCTGCAGCAGCCGGGCCCGCTCCACCTCCGGCAGTTCGAGGAGCGGACCCAGGGCGACCTCGACCAGCCGGCTCGCCTCGGCCGGGGCGGCGGCCACCAGCATCGCCAGCGGGCTGTCGTCGAACCGGGTGACCCCCGGACCCTCGCCGGGCAGTCCGGCCAGGGCGAGCCGGGCGAACCGCAGCGCCTGCGGGGTGTCCCGCAGCGAGTCGAACCGGGGGCTGACGCCGACCCGGGCGCGCCGGCGGCGCAGCGCGCGCAGGCTCACCGTCTCCGCGTCCCGGTGCCCGAGCGAGACCAGCCCGATCTGCTGGTCCGGCAGCAGCCGCCACACCGACGGCACTCCGGAACGGCGCAGTGCCGCCTCGATGCCGGGCAGCGGCTCCTGGCCGGGATCCGGCACCGCCGCGGCCACCACCGCGTACGGCCCGCGCTCGGGCAGGCCGAGCTGCCGGGCCGCCTCCCACGGCGTCGTACGATCCGCGAGGGCGCCCGTGAACAACGCCTCGGCCAGGGCCGATCGGCGGGCCTCGCGCTGCAGCGCCAGTTCCGCGCTGGCCTCGCGGTAGGCGGCCGCGACGGCCTCCGCGTACCGGCCGAACAGCGCCCAGATCTCCGAGGAACCGGCCACCAGCTCCGCGTCCGTGACCTCCGGGTGCCGGCGCGCCTCCCCGACCATCTCCGACCAGAGCAGCTCGAAACCCACCCGGTACGCGTGCAGGGTGTCCGCGAGCGGCACGCCCTGCTCGGCGCGCAGCCGTCCGGTCTGCTGAGCGGCTTCGACGCCCGGTCGGACGCCGTAGGCGAAACGTCCGAGCAGTTGATCCGCGTTGCCCTCGCACGACTCCCTGAGCGACGCGAAGGGGATCAGCGAGTCGTCCGCGTACGACTCGACCTCCGCACGGATGCGCTCGGCCATCCGCTCGCCCAGCTCCGGAAGGCGCCCACGCAACGCCGCACCCACATTCGACAGGCTCATATCCGCAGCGTACGGTGCTTCTTTTGTTCCTGGGAACAATCTCGGCGCAGGTGAACTGTGGGCGTCGCCATGGACGCCCCTGATCGTGCGGGCGACCATGCCGGGAGCGTTCGCGACGGGACCCGTGGGCGCGGCGGCAGCATGGGTGCGAGGAGGCATCATGGCCAATCTGGCGGAATTCCTGGTGGCGACGGCGCGACGGCTGCCCGAGCGCCCGGCGCTGCGACTCGGAACGGCGACCACCACCTACGGCGAGCTCGACCGGCTCAGCGCCCGGGCCGCCGCGCTGCTGCGCACCGAGGGCCTGCGCACCGGTGACCGGGTCGCGCTGATGCTGCCGAACGTGCCGGAATTCGTCGTCCTGTACTACGCCGTCCTGCGCGCCGGCGGCATCGTCGTGCCGGTGAACCCGCTGCTCAAGGAGCGCGAGACCGAGTACCACCTGCGGGACTCCGGCGCCGTACTGCTCTTCGAGTGGCATCAGGCACCCGGCGAGGGCGCCGCGGGCGCGGCCGCCGCCGGCGTACGGCACCTGACGGTCGAACCGGCCGCCTTCGCCGCCGAACTGGCGCGCCTGGAGCCGGAGTACGAGGTGACGGCCGCCGCCGGTGACGACATCGCCGTGCTGCTCTACACCTCGGGCACCACCGGCCGCCCCAAGGGCGCCGCGCTCACCCACTCCGGGCTGCGCCACAACACCGAGGTCAACGTCACCGAGGTGCAGCGGCTGACCTCCGACGACGTGATCGTCGGCTGCCTGCCGCTGTTCCACATCTTCGGCCAGACCTGCACCATGAACGTCGCCGTCCGCAGTGGCGCGTCCCTCACCCTCGTCCCCCGTTTCGAGCCGCAGACCGTGCTCGACGCCATCGCCCGCGACCGGGCGACCGTCTTCGAGGGCGTCCCGACCATGTACGCGGCGCTCCTCCAGCACCCGGGCGCCGCCGAGGCCGACGTCTCCAGTCTGCGCATGTGCGTCTCGGGCGGTGCCTCGCTGCCGGTGGAGATCCTGCACGCCTTCGAACGGCGCTTCGGCTGCATGGTGCTGGAGGGCTTCGGCATGTCCGAGACCAGCCCGGTCGTCTCCTTCAACCACCCCGACCGCCCGCGCAAGCCCGGATCCATCGGCACCCCCGTCCGCGACGTCGAGGTCCGGCTGCTGGACGACTCCGGCCGGGACGTCGCACCGGGGGAGGTCGGTGAACTGGCCGTGCGCGGGCCGAACCTGATGAAGGAGTACTGGCACCGCCCCGAGGAGACGGCCGCCGCGATCCCCGACGGCTGGCTGCGCACCGGCGACCTGGCCCGCCAGGACGAGGACGGCTATCTGTACATCGTCGACCGGAAGAAGGACCTCATCATCCGCGGCGGCTACAACGTCTACCCGCGCGAGATCGAGGAGGTCCTGCACGAGCATCCCGCCGTCGCCCTCGCCGCGGTCCTCGGCGTGCCCGACGAACGGCTCGGCGAGGAGGTGGCCGCCGCGGTCGTCCTGCGTCCGGGAGCCCGGACGGACACCGAGGAGTTGCAGCGGTTCGTCCGGGACCGGGTGGCCGCCTACAAGTACCCGCGCCGGCTCTGGCTGACGGACACGCTGCCGATGGGCCCGAGCGGCAAGATCCTCAAGCGGGAGATCACCGCGCCCGCGTCGTGAGACAGCCCCCGGCGTGTGAACGGATTGTTCACAATAAGCAGTTGACGCCATGTCGTTTCGAGCCTGACTCTTGACGCATGTCATCGACCGCCGATCACACCGATCCCTTCAACCCCCCGCGGCCGGAGCAGGCGCGTGCCCAGCGGGTCCACGCCTCCCTCTTCCGTATCGCCGAGCGGCATGCGGCGACCGACGAGCAACGGCGTCGCCAGATCCACCCGTCGGTCGTCGCGCCGCACGAGGCCGTCCGGCTCGTGACGTTCCTGCTGAGCGGCGCCGCGCTGCTCGACGAGGGCGAGCCGGAGGTGGACCGTGCCGACATCACGGCCGCGTTGAGTCTCGTGCCGCTGGTACGGGCGGAGCTGGACGAACTGGAGGCCTCGCTCCTGCAGATGGCCCGCGGCCGGGGCATGACCTGGCCCGAGATCGCCTTCGGCCTCGGACTCGGCACTCCGCAGGCCGCCAGACAGCGCTACGAACGCCTGGCGGACCGCACCGCCACCGACGACGGGGGCGACGCCTGAACACGTGGGCCGGCAGCCGGTAGCCGGCAGCCGCCTTCCTGTGCGACTGCGGCACCCCCTGAGCCACAGCCGGGTGTCTCACCCGTCGGCGCCGGGATGGCAGCACGATCCGCGCCGGAGCCGTTCGGCCACCCCCAGCCAGGACGTGTCCCGGGGAGGTTCGTGCACCACGGCCGACCGGTGCGCCGACGTCAGGTCGCCCTGCGTGTGCGGGACTCCCTCGCGAACGACGACGGGGATGCGGACGAGGGAGTCGAAGTCGGAGAACGGGTCGCCGTCGACGAACGTCAGGTCGGCGATCCTGCCCTCCTGCACCGTCCCGAGGTCGGCGTCGAGGCCGAGGAGGCGGGCCGGCTCCACGGTCGCGGTGTGCAGTGCCTCGGCGGCCGTGAAGCCGTGCGCGACCAGGGCACGCAGGCACAGATGGAGGGAGAGACCGACCGGGACCAGGGGCGCGTCGGTGCCCAGGGCGATACGGGCGCCCTGCGAGGCCAGCAGCCGGTAGTCCGCCATCTCGGTGGCCAGGGCCTGCCGTTGCGCGTCCGTGGGCGCGGTGCCGGCGTGTGCGCGGACGACGGCGACGTCCCAGGGCGGCATGAGACGGGTCACGCGCGGATCCTCGGCGAGCCCGGGGTCGGCGGCGAGCAGGATCTGTGCGCTGAACGGCGTGATGATCAGGGCGAAGGAGCCGTCGGCGTACTGCTGGACCAGGTCCTGGCCGATGCGGCCGAGCGGGGTGGTGGCATGCCCGTACTCCAGGCGCTGCGTGGCCTGCAGATGGGTGGTCAGGTCCTGGCCCGCCGCCCGGCCGGGCGAGCACAGATGGCTGCCGCTGGGCACGCCCAGCGCGTGGGCCACCTCGGCCGCCTCCGCCATGACCTCACCCGGCGCGCGCACATATGTCTTCACGAAGTCGACGTCCAGGGCGGTGGCACGCCGGAGCGTGCGCCGGACACCTTCGCGGGTGCGGTGGGCGCGGCCCATGCTGTACGCGGTGCGCGCGCCGTCGATCAGTTCGGCGCAGGCCAGCTGCCGCGGGCCGAGCAGGTCCCCCGAGCCGGCCGCCTCGCGCAGCCGTACCGCGTCGTACAGCGGACCGCCCAGGCAGAAGGTGGTCGTGATGCCGTACGCGAGCGTGGTCAGGCTCTGGCGGGCGCCGTAGGTGGCCGCATAGGGGTGGGTGTGGCTGTCGACGAGGCCGGGTACGACGGTCCGGCCGGAGGCGTCGAGCGTGCGGTGTCCGGGACGGCGGGCACGGTGCGGCTCGACAGCGGTGATCCGCTTGCCGGTGACGAGGATGTCGACGTCGTGCCGTGGCGGCGCGCCGGTGCCGTCCCACAGCAGTCCGGCGTGGATCCGCAGTGGTTCGGCCGAGCGGCTCGCACCGCGCCCGGCGGTCAGGCGGAGCGGCAGCGTGGTCGCCCGGTCGGTGGTGAGGGAGAGCCGGCGCAGCCGGCCTTCGGACAGGTAGAGGAGCGTGCCGGAGTCCGCGGACCAGCTCGGGTGGTCGGCAGGCTCGTCGGCGAGCCGGCGGGCGGGACCGGCCGGGCTGCCGTCGGCCGTCACGGGCAGCAGGCACAGTGCCGACTCGGCGACCAGCGCCATCCAGCGGCCGTCGGGTGACCACACGGGCCCGGAGGCGACCCGGTCGGACAGCGACTGGTGCTCGGCGGGCAGATGACGGCGTTCGCCGCCGGTGCGGGTGTCCAGGACGCGGATGAGGTTGTAGCCCTCGCGGAACCGCTGGTTGAGCCGGTTGCGGTCGCAGAACGCCAGGTACCGGCCGTCGGGCGACCAGGTGGGCGCACCGGGCGGCCCGTCGGTGGCCAGCGGCCGGGCCAGCACCTCCTCGGCGCCCGTGGCCAGGGTGCGCACCAGCAGGTTCCCGGTGACGTCCTGGCAGGCCAGGCGGGAGCCGTCCGGTGACAGCGCGGGATACAGCCGGCCGCCCTCGGCCAACGGCTCGTCGGCGCCGCTGGCGAGGTGATGACGGCGTACGGCCGTCAGCCCGTCCCGGTCCGTGCAGTACAGCAGGCTGCGCCCGTCCGGTGCCCACGCCGGCATCTGCACCAGGTGGACGTCGGCCGCCTGGAGGAGCTTGCGCGGCGTGCCGCCGACCGGCATCAGCCACAGGGCGTTCAGCGCCACGAAGGCCACGCTGCGACCGTCCGGGGACAGGGCCGGCCGGTGCAGACCGCGCACCGGGACCGGCAACTCCGGGGCGAGCGGCGCCCGTCGGGGTCCCCGGGACGGACCCGGCACCGGCATCCGGGCGGTGAAGGGAACCTCCCGCACGGAGGAACCGGCCAGGGAGCGGACGCGGATCCGGCCGTCACCCACGTACAGCAGCTCGTCCTC
This sequence comes from Streptomyces sp. NPDC001093, assembly GCF_040298985.1. Classification (NCBI taxonomy): domain Bacteria; kingdom Bacillati; phylum Actinomycetota; class Actinomycetes; order Kitasatosporales; family Streptomycetaceae; genus Streptomyces; species Streptomyces sp. NPDC001093. The sequence continues at coordinate 10,270 of NZ_JBEPBF010000199.1, forward strand.
GCTCAGCCAGCACGGCGGAGCGGCCGCCAGGTCCTCGTCCGCCGAGACGACTTCGTCATCGACCATCAGCCGTGCCGCGTCGGCCGGCTGCCCGGGGCTGCCCGCGCCGGTCAGACGCACATACGCGATCCGCCCCGCGGGCGAGACGGACGGGCACAGCAGCCGCCCCCCGGTCACCGTCCGCAGCACTTCGGCCGGGCCGCCCGAGACCGGCACCCGGACCAGCGACAGCCCGCCGTCGTTGCCGCCGCCCGGCGTGTGGGCGGCGCGCACGCACACCAGCGACCGCCCGTCCGCCGACCAGGCGGGATCGAAGTCCTCGTGGTCCCCGCCGGTGAGCCGCCGCAGCCGGCCGTCGGCCACGTCCAGCACCCACAGCCCGTAGGAGGCGCCGGCCGTGGCGTCGCCGCCGCGTTCGGAGGAGAAGGCCAGCCGGGTGCCGTCCGGCGACCATGCGACCCCGCGGTCGTCCCAGGGCCCGTCCGTCAGCTGCCGCAGCCCGCCGCCGTCCGGCCGCAGCGACCACAGATGGAAGCCGCCGCCGCGATAACCGCACACGGCCAGCGTCGTGCCGTCGGGGGACAGCGCGGGGCGCGTCGCCTCCAGCTCCCAGTCCGTCACCGCTACGGCCGCTCCGCCCTCCCGGGGCACGCGCCACAGCACCCCCTGCACCTCGGCGATCAGGTCACCGCCGGCCCGGCTGCCGGTGACCGAACCCCCGGTGATCCGGGTGCAGGTGAGCAACCGCCCCCCGTCGCCGGCCCGCGCACCGGGCCCGCCCGGCAGCCCGACCGCCGTCGCCGCCCGTGCGGAGACCGCGGTGACCAGCCCTGCCGCCGCCGTCCCGAGAAACCCGCGCCGGCCCACGCTGCCGAAGTCCATCCCCAGTCCTCCCTGCCTGCCGTCTGTCGTTCAGCCAAGTGGCAGCGGCACATCCCGCACCAGTACGCCATTTCGGCCACACCGGCCCCGGCCCACGCCCAGGGCAACGCCCGGACCGGGCGGCGGTCACGCGGGGTCACCCTGCCGTGCCGACGGCTCGGGAACACTCACCAGCCCGTCAGCAGCAGGTGGTTGAGGAGCAGGGCCAGGACGGCCTGGGCGGCGAGCCAGGGGCGGGGGTGGGGGAGAAGGGCGCAGGCGGGGAGGAGCCAGAGGGCGAAGGGCAGCCAGATGCGTTCCGTCTCCGCCTTGCTCATGCCGGACAGGTCGGCGACCAGCAGGGCGATCAGCGCGACGGAGACCAGGAGCGCCAGCCGCACCTCCGCGGGGCGTCGGGTGCCGGTCCGGGGGAGCAGCGCCGTGGTCGTCCGGCGCAGGCCCGCCACCGTGGCCGGGCCGGTGATGACCGCGGTGCAGGCGAGGTTGGCCCAGACCCAGTAGCCGTAGGGGCGGGTGCCGCCGACGCCCTGGTAGTAGCGGGTGACGAGGAGGTGGTAGGCGTGCCACCAGTCGAAACCGGCGAGCGTGAACACCACGGGGAACACGGCCAGTCCGGCGAGCAGGGACAGCAGGAGGGCGGGGCGTTCCCGGAGTCCGCGGCCCGCGAGCGCGACGACCGCCGCGCCGATCAGGGCGAACAGGGTGAGGCCGTAGGACAGGTAGCAGGTCAGGCCGAAGAGGAGGCCCGAGGCCGCCGCGTACCCGTGGGACCGCCGGGTCAGGGCCAGGGCGAGCAGCGCCAGGGACCAGGCGGCGACGGCCGCGAAGTAGGCGTCGGCGGAGGTCCCCTGCCACACCGCGGCCGGGGCCAGCACCAGGAACGGCGCGGCCCGCCGCGCGAGCGCCTCGCCGGCCAGCGCGCGGAGCGCGATCAGCACGGCCACGCAGCCCGTGGCACCCACGGTGATGCACCACATCCCGGCCCAGCCGCCGCCCCGCAGCCCGATCCGGTCCAGCAGCACGAAGGTGAGCGTGGCGGCCGGCGGATGGCCGGCGATATGGGCGGGCCAGGGGTCGGGGGTGCCGCTGACGATGTGGTGGGTGAAGTCGCGCAGGGTGGCCGGGATGTCGTGGAAGCGGCCGATGACCCGGAGGTACTCGTTGGTGGTGGTCAGCCTGACGGCGATGCCCTGGTGCCAGCCGTCGACCAGGGCGAGGGACAGGATCCAGGCCAGGGCGGCCGCCCAGGCCGCCGCGAGCAGCCCGCGCCAGGGCAGCCGGGCCGCGAGGGCGGGGCCGTGGGCGACGGTGGCCG